>CAJLLH010000019.1 GCA_905207385.1 uncultured Eubacteriales bacterium | reverse complement strand
ACTACATATACGACACGGGCAGCGCAAGCCTTCACGAATGCGACGAAAAGACCGCCGCATATTTAAAGGCGCGCGAACTTGGCGAAAAACCCGCGCTCTCCGCAGAGGATATAAAAGCCGTTTCCGCCGACGTGGAAACGCTTGAAGGCGAGGGGCTTTTAAACGCGCCCGAACCCAAGGCATACCCCGTAAAATCCAACGAGGTAAAGGCTCTGTGCATACATATCTGCCACGACTGCAACCTTCGTTGCCGTTATTGCTTCGCCGACGAAGGCGCATACCACGCCAACCGCGAATTCATGAGCCTTGAAACCGCCAAAAAGGCGATAGATTTCCTCATTGAAAAGAGCGGCAACCGCAAAGTGCTCGAAGCCGACTTCTTCGGCGGCGAACCTCTTATGTGCCTCGATACAATCAAGAAGACGGTGGCTTACGCGCGCGAACAGGGCGAAAAGTACGGCAAAAAGTTCCTTTTCACCACAACCACAAACGGCGTTCTTTTAAACGACGACGCAACCGACTTCTTTAACCGAGAAATGGAGAACGTAGTTCTTTCGCTCGACGGCAGAAAGGAAGTGCACGACGCCATAAGAAAGACCGTAAACGGCAAAGGCAGCTTCGACGTCTGCTTTAAAAACATCAAAAACTTTGTGTCAACTCGCGGCAATAAAAGCTATTACGTGCGCGGCACGTTCACGGCAAAGAATCTCGACTTTTCCAACGACGTAATGTTCCTTGCCGAAAGCGGGTTCGACAGCATATCGATGGAACCCGTCGTAACGGACATACCCGACCTTCAGATTAAAAAGGAGCACCTTCCCAGAATATGCGAGGAATACGAAGTGCTCTGCGAAAAATATCTTGAAGCGTACAAGGCGGGCAAGGGATTCAACTTTTTCCATTTCAATATCGACCTCGAAGGCGGACCCTGCCTTTCCAAGCGCGTATCGGCTTGCGGCGCGGGCAACGAATATTTCTCCGTAGTTCCGAACGGCGATATATATCCCTGCCATCAGTTTGCGGGCAACAAAGATTTTTACATGGGCTACGTATTCGAAGGCAACATCGACGCCGGCATACGTTCAAGGTTCGCTTCGTCCTGCCTTTTCACGCGCAAGAAGTGCGAAAACTGCTTTGCCAAGTTCATATGCAGCGGCGGTTGCAGCGCAAACAACTACAACTTCACGGGCGATATAGAACAGCCTTACGAAATAACCTGCGCAATGATGAAAAAGCGCATAGAATGCGCCATGCACATTCTTGCCGAAAAGAAGAAGCTTTCTTCGGCGCGCTGAACGCGCGAAATGCGTGCGCTAAATGAAATTTGAGTAAAATTCGATTAAATTTTAACATTACAATTAAGTAATTGATTGACGGCGCGCGCAAAATTTAATATAATGAAGAAGTTAATTTACTGTTAAAACAGCGTGCGGCAAAAGACGGGTGCAAAAAACGCTTTTACGTGCGCGGGATCAGTTCATTTTACTACATTAAAGAAGTTAATTTTTATTTTTTAAGCGGACAAGCAAAAGTTTCGCTTAAACGATAAGGAGAATGCAGATGGGCAAAATCAAATCTGCCGTTATAACCGCAATAGTCGCGCTCGCAACATTGGCGCTCTTCCTTTTCGGAGTGGTGTCCTGCGGGCTGCCCGGCGGCGTTAACAGGTATAATTCCATACTCGCAAGCATACACCTCGGCAGCGAGCTTTCTGGCGATGCATACGCCGTGCTCCTTCCCGAAGGCGTAATCACCGCCGAAGAGTATGAGTTCACCGTCGCCGAAGAAACGGGCGACAAGGCGGCCGAATACAGGGACAGCTACACTGTAGCTCCCGGCGGCTCTTACTATGTAAAGAACACCGTACTCGACGACTATGCTGCAGACGGCTCGGCCGATACTTCTGCCGAAGTTGCGTCGGCTTTCGAAGCGTTTGAAAAGGACGTGCAGGCAGACGCCGTAACTCTTGCGGCAAGGTTTTCGGACAGAAATCTTACCTCGTATTCGGTAGGCGTTCTTGGCGGTTGCGCAATCCGCGTTGCCGTACCCACAAACTTCAGCTACGCATCGTACAGCGGCAGCGATACAACTACCCGTTCTTCCGACCTCAACGTTGCAAGCGCGGCGATAAGTTATATCACGCTTGGCGGCGAACTTACGCTGAGGAACAACGAATACGGCACGAGGGACAAGATCTCCGCGGCGCAGAATGCGTCCGGCAGTTCAACTGTTACCCGCAACATTATCAGCGCGTCGCTCGAGGTTGAAGAGCTGTTTGAAAGCGTTCAGTATTACGCAATGGGCGGCACATATGCCGTTAAGGTAAACCTTACCGAAGCGGGCAGGGAAGAAATTTCCCGCGTGTCGGCAATCATAGCCGATACCGAGCAGGTAAGCGACCAGACCATAAGGTTCTACGTTGGCGAAACCAGCGTAATCAACCTTACCTGCGAATCGCAGCTTACCGAAAGCAGTTTCTTCATTCAGGCGAATGACGAGGCTACGGCACGCAACTATGCGGCGCTTCTCAATTCCGTAGCTACCGGCAACGCCCTCGGATTTGAATACAGTTACGACGAAGTTATATACACAACGGCGGCAGGCGGGGCAGACGTAGCTCTGTTCCTCGCGATTGCGGCGCTCATATCGCTTGTTGCGCTTATGGCGTTCTCCGTTTCGTGCTACAAAAAGCTCGGCCTTACGTTCTCGCTTATGGCGCTTCTGTTCTCGTCGGCTATGATAGCAATCGTTTATCTCGTGGGGACTACGCTCACGATGGCTGGCGTATTTACGGCATTCATGTGCCTTGCGCTCTTTGCGGGCAGCAACTTCTTCTCGTTCGAGCAGATAAGGAAGGAGACCAGGGCAGGCAGAACCATACAGGCATCCGTAAAGCTCGGCTATAAAAAGACTCTTACGGGCATACTCGATACGCACATCGTGCTTCTTATTATTTCGGTAATACTTGCGCTTGTATGCACCGGCGAAGCTGCCGCTTGCGGCATGATACTTCTCATCGGCACGCTTGCATCTTACATTCTTCACTGGTTCACCAGATTTATGTGGTATGTAACGATGTCGCCTGCGCGCGATAAGTATAAATTCTGCGGATTCAAGAGGGAGGCTATCGAAGACTATGAATAAGTTAAGATTATCCTCTAAGATGCACCTTTTCATAATACTGTCTTCCATAGTGGTTGCAATAGGTCTTGCAATGGGTCTTGTGTTCCACTTCACGGCGGGCACGTTCTTCAACTGGGGCGGCGATTATGCTTCATACCGCTGCGTTGAAGTCAAGTATTCCGTTCACGAAATAAGCACCGAAGACGTGCTTGAACTCAGCGACAAAGCTTTTGCGGACAACGGCGTTGAATATTACACTTTCGTAACTTCGGGCATGTCCACCGAAAGCCGCGTTGAGTACAGGTTCACCGCATCGCAGAGCGTGGAAGGACTTCAGAAGGCAGCCGAAGCCATCAATGCCGAAGTCAGCATAGCGGCGGACAAAACCGGTTTCGCAACGGCATATGCCGACCTCAATTCAGAATTCAACAGCAATAAAGATATAATGTATGCAGGCATTGCCTTAGCGTCGGCGGTGGTGTTCCAGTTTATCTACTTTGTAATAAGGTATAAGCTCACCATGGCTGCTGCGGCATTCATAGGCGACGTTCACAACCTTGCGCTGTTCTATGCGCTCCTTGCAATAACGCGCGTACAGGTTTCCTCGTCCGTGGTTGCCCTTTCGGTATTTGTAGTTCTGCTTACGATGATAGGTTGCGGCGTGCTCTTCGATAAGATGCGCAAAAACTTCCGCACGGACGATTACAAGGCTATGCCTTCGTTCGATCAGGTCGACTCCGCCTCGCGCGAAGGTTTGCTTCCCGTAACCTTTATATACGGCTTTGTAGCCGCGGCGTCAGCCATAATGCTTGTGCTCACGGCAATCGCGGGCGGCACCGTATTCGGTCTGTTAATGCCCTGCGTGTGCGCCATTATCGCCGTAGCCGTGTGCGAATACGGCACAATGTTCTTTGTACCTTCGGTATACTCGCGCCTTAAGCTTCGCGCAGACAAGTATGCCGCAAGCAAACAGGTAAAGTACGTTGGCGCTGCAAAAACGGCTAAGACTGCCGAATAAAACCAAACTTAAAAGGCGGGGTTTACCTCGCCTTTTTTTGCTATTTATTAAAAAATATACGCGGCGCTTGCCATAAAGCTTTGCAAAGAGCAAGCTTTTGCCAACGGGCAATATAATTTTTCCGCCGCAGGTCAATAATGCAATGAAAAGAATATTGCCGGAATTCCGGTTCACCGACGGCCAGCTCGCACAGATAGACGCGCTCGCTTCAAAGTGCGGACTGACCCGCACCGCCGCGTCTGTACTCTATGGCAGGGGCATAGATACGCCCGAAAAGGCCGAAGCATTTATACATCCATCAAAAGCCCACTTCATATCTCCATTCAAAATGCGCGGCATGCAGGAGGCGGCGGAGCTCATACGCACCGCAAGGGAAGAAGAATGGGACGTACTCGTTTACGGCGACTACGATGCCGACGGCGTATGCGCGGCAACAATTATGGGCGGAGCGCTTAAAGATTACGGCGTAAACGTGCAGGTGTTCGTTCCCGAGCGCCGCAACGGTTACGGAGTAACCACCGCCGCCATAGACGAACTGTTCGAAGAGTATTTCCCCCAGCTTGTAATAACCGTAGACTGCGGCATATCCAACGCTGAAGAGGTGGAGTATCTCAAGGAGAGCGGCTGCGAGGTAATAGTAACAGACCACCACGAGCTCCCCGAAAACATTCCCGACTGCATATGCATAAACCCCAAGTTTGACGACGGTTACCCTTACGATAATCTCTGCGGAGCGGGCGTGGCTTTCAAAGTAGCCTGCGCGCTGCTCGGCGAAGCGGCTTATAAATACCTCGACTTTACCGCGCTTGCCAGCGTTGCCGATAGCGTTCCCCTTTTAGGCGAAAACCGCGACATTGTTGCCGAAGGGCTAAAACTGATAAACACCGCACCCAGAAAGTGCTTTTCCAACTTCCTTACAAAAACGCAGGAGGCGGCGGACGCGCACACGCTCGCGTTTACAATAGCACCCAAAGTAAACGCCGCGGGCAGAATGGGCGATGCGTCTTCCGCGCTCGCATTGTTTTCCGCGACGGACGAAAAGGAGATTTTCGACCTTTCCGCGCGCCTTACATCGTATAACCAGGAGCGTCAGCTCCGCTGCGACGAACTTTATTCCCAGGCCAAGGCAAAACTTTCGCTTCGCGGCGCTTACGGCAGAATAATAATGCTGTGGGACGAAAGCTGGAATTCAGGCTTTGTGGGAATAGTCGCGGCGCGCCTTGCCGAAGAATACGGCAGACCGGTAATACTTTTTGTCAACAACAACGGCATGCTCAAGGGTTCGGCGCGCAGCATAGAGGGGGTAAACATATTCGAAGCTCTCAGGGCGTGCTCCGAATTCATAAGCGAATTCGGCGGGCACTCTCAGGCGGCGGGCGTAAACGTAACGGAAGAAAACTTTGCCCTTCTCGAAGGCGCAATGAACGACTACATGGAGCGCACGTACACCGCCGAAGATTTCATTCCCACGATATATGTCAGCGGCGTGCTTGAGGGCGACGACTACGCAAGGCTTGCGCGCGAGCTTGAAACTTTCGAACCGTACGGCGTGGGCAACAAGCGCCCGCTGTTTGTAGCCGACGTAGAGGAGTGCAATCCCCGCCCCGTAAAGCCGCTTTCGCCCCACCTTGCATTAAAATGCGGCGGACTTGAGCTTATGTTTTTCAGCGGCGCAAAGTATTCCGAACTTTTAAGGTGTCCCGCACCCAAAAAACTAGTGTTTGAATATAATGTATCGCGCTTCCGCGGCAGGGAGTACGTCCGCGGCTTCGTTCGCGACGTAATATATTCGTCCGACTGCGGCGCATACGCCTCCGACTGCATAGCGGCAAACAGCGTAATGCGCGCCTGCTCAGAAAATGCGGAGTGTTCGCCCGAATACAAAACTTCGGCGGAAATAGACGAAATAATGTCGCAGGAAGACGGCGGCTACGGCACGCTTTACATAGCCGAAGATTACGCAACGCTTTCAAAGTATAAAAATTCTTCGCGCTACTTTGCCGATATTTTCAATCTTTCATCGCGCAACCTTGCCGATACGGTTCTCGTCGCTCCCCGACCCGACTGCGATTTTTCTGGCTACAAGCGCATAATCTGGCTTGATAAGCCGCTTAAAATAACCTTTCCCGTAGCCGATAAAGAGGTTATCGTCTGCTCCGACATAGACGGCACAGCGCCGCTTGCCAATCTCGACAGTTCGCGCGCCAACCTTTTAAAAATTTTCTCCTTTGTTTCGGCTAACTGCAGCAGCATGGAAGGCGCCAGCGCCGAAGAAGCGGCTTTTGCCGCAAGTTCTCCGTTTAACCGCGGCGAACTGCTGTTCGCGCTAAAAGTATTTGAAGAGCTCGGCTTGCTTTCGTTCGGAACAAGACCCGTTGTTTACAGGGGCATAAAAACCGACCTCAACAATTCTGCGCTTTACCGCACCGTTTCAGGCTTGAAAGGCTGAGCGCAAAGGTAAAACCCGCCTGTTTTTAAGTTAAATTGGGCGGAGGGGGAATAAATTTAGTTCGGCGCGCTTTGCCGACAGCTCAAAATAAGGCTGCGCCTTTTGTTAAGGCGCGCAGTTTAAGAAATTTAAAAGATAATATGAAAAACGTTTTAGACAAGATTTACGAAAACTATCCCGCAGAAGAAAGGGATATGCTCCTTTCGGCGTACAAATATGCCGAGCAGATGCATGCCAACCAGAAGCGCGCTTCGGGCGAGCCTTACTTCACCCATCCGTGCGCCGTGGCTGAAATTCTCATCGATTTAGGACTGGACGCGCCCACAGTTGCCGCGGCCTTCCTTCACGATGTGATAGAGGATACGCCTGCCACCAAGGACGACATAATAAACCGCTTCGGACAGGAAGTATATACCCTTGTGGACGGCGTTACCAAGCTGGATAAAATCCACTACCAGACGCACGAAGAAGAGGATATAGAAAATTTCCGTAAAATCTTCGTCGCTATGGCAAACGACGTGCGCGTAATAATAATAAAGCTTGCGGACAGACTGCACAACATGCGCTCTTTAAACTTCCTTTCGGACGAGCGCCAGCAGAGAATTGCCAAGGAAACGCTTGAAATTTACACCCCGCTTGCGGGCAGGCTGGGCATATCGCAGATGAAGTGCGAGCTTGAAGATTTGTGCCTTAAATACCTCGATCCCAAGGCTTACGAATATCTTGTAACCAACATTCACCAGAAGTTGGAAGAACGCCGCTCTTTCATCGATACGTGCGTCAAAGAGCTTAAGGAAATGCTCGACGAAAGCGGCATAAAGGGCGAAGTTTTCGGCAGACCCAAGCATTTTTATTCGATATACAAAAAAATGAAAAACACGGGCAAAACGCTCGACCAGATATACGACCTTTCCGCTGTGCGCGTAATCGTCAACACCACGGAAGAGTGCTACGAAGTGCTCGGCAAAATCCATAAAAAGTGGAAGCCCGTCCCCGGCAGAATAAAAGACTATATCGCCATGCCCAAGCGCAATATGTACCAGTCGCTGCACACGACGGTAGTAACCGACTTCGGCAAGATTTTCGAAATTCAGATACGTACTTTCGAAATGCACCATATGGCTGAATACGGTATCGCGGCGCACTGGCGCTATAAAGAGCAGAAGGGCGGACAGGACAACAACTTCGACCAGCGCCTTGCGTGGATACGCGACGTAATGGACTGGGAAGGCAGCACGGGCAGCGCAAAGGAATTTGTTGAAAGCCTTAAAACCGACCTTTACACCAACGAACTTCTGGTGTTCACGCCTCACGGCAAAGTAATTTCGCTCCCGCTCGCAGCCACTCCCATAGACTTTGCGTACGCCATTCATTCCGAGGTAGGCAACAAGTGCGTGGGCGCAAAAGTAAACTCCAAAATAGTTCCCTTGAACTCCGTGCTCCACACGGGCGACGTGGTTGAAATTTTAACTTCGCCCAACAGCAAAGGCCCTTCGTGGGACTGGCTCAAATATGTAAAATCTGGTTCTGCGCGCGCCAAAATAAGGCAGTTCTTCAAAAAGGAAATGAAGGAAGAAAACGCGCGCACGGGCAAAGCGATGCTCGAGGCAGAGGCGCGCCGCCGCGGCTATTCGCTCGGCGACCTTCTCACCGACGAATCGTTTGAAAAGCTTTCGCAAAAGCTTGTTTTTTCTTCCGAAGACGAAATGTTTGCTTCCGTCGGCTACGGCGCGGTAGGCGTCAACCAGATAATTTACAAACTTATCGACTACTACAAAAAAGTCGTACCTAAAGCCCCCGAAGCGTTTCCCGACAAGGGCGGACACGCGCAGGCTTCAAGCGTAACTGTGCGCGGAATGAGCGGACTTATGGTGCGCTTCGCGCGCTGCTGCAACCCGGTGCCGGGCGACGACATAGTAGGTTTCGTATCCCGCGGCAGAGGCGTGATAGTTCATCGCAAGGACTGCCCCAACTTAAAGGACTACGACCCCGACCGCATACAGCCCGCTCAGTGGACGGCGGATACGGGTTCGGAATTTATGGTCGGACTTCGCGTGGTTGCGGACAACTGCGACGGCATTGTCGCGTTCGTAACGTCGGAAATCGCGGCTATGCACCTTTCGCTTACGCAGATTGTGGGCAGGCTCGATAAAAACAAGCAGACGGTCGTTGACATAAACGTTCGTCTGAATAAGCGTTCCGACCTCGACCTTTTAATAAACCATATCAAGCGCGACAAGCGCATAATAGACGTTTACAGAACTTCGGGCTGATAAATATTATACTGCTTGCGCCGCTGCGGCTTCAAAACTGTGCGCGGCGCAAAGTTATATATAACGCAGTAAATTATCATGGATTGCCGAAATAAAAAAGCAGTTTTTAAAAGCGTACTTCTTTTTAAAAGCGGCTGAGCCTTATGGCGCAGAAATTTATCTGAAGGTTTCATATGCTTAAAGTTTACAAAATTTACCCTTCTGGTTTTGCCTCAAATTCATATGCCGTTACCAAAGACGGCAAAACGTGCGCCGTTATAGACTGCGCGCAGGAGCGCGTGTGGGATAAGTGCGCCGAACTCGGTCTCGTGCCGCAGGCGGTGCTTCTCACCCACGGTCATTACGACCATATAGGCGGCTGCGCCCGCTTCATAAGGTGCGGCGTGCCCGTGTATGCGAGCGAGGAGGAGGCGGATAATATGTTCACCCCGCCATATACCTCTTTAAGTTGGTATAAAATAGAAAAATTCCCCTTAAAAACTCTTCGCGGCGGGCAGACGGTAACCGTTGCGGGCATAGATTTCAAAGTGATTTCCACGCCCGGGCACACTTCTGGCGGGGTATGCTATCTTGCCGAAGACTGCCTTTTCACCGGCGACACATTGTTTCTTAGGAGCATAGGTCGCAGCGACCTGCCTACGGGTAGCTATTCCCAGCTTGTAACCAGCGTAAAAAAGCTGTATGCCCTTCCCGGCGATTATAAAGTTTATTGCGGACACGAGGAAGATACCACCCTCGCCTACGAGCGCGCGAACAATGCATTCGTTAGGGGGGAAGATGCTTAACACAAATGCCGAATTTCTCCGTGCGGAGATAATGGACGTACTGCGCCTTTTCGGCGCGGAAGAAAGGGATTTTACCCATACATTCTCGCGCGATGGCGAAAATTTTATAAATACGGTTGCGTGCGAAGGCAAAGCCCGCACTTTTTCAGATGAGTGGCACGCCGAGGGCGAGCTGGAGTTCAGACGCTGCGCAAAGCGTTCGGCTAAGCTTGCTTTTTACCTTTTTTTAAGGGACGAAAGCGGCATAAACCTTCCGTGGGGCGCGCTTACGGGCATAAGACCCACCAAAATGGCGTATGCCGAACTGGCTCACGGTCGCAGCTTTAAGCCGCTGTTTGAAAAGTTCTGCGTCAGCGCGCAAAATACAGACATAATTTCTCGCGTGCTTGACCAGCAGCGCGGCATATACGCTAAAAACAAGGGCGTCGGCTCGGATATTTTCGTAAGTCTGCCGTTCTGCCCCACTAAATGCGAATACTGTTCATTCATAACCGCGCCAATGCCCGCGGTTAAAAAGTATGCCGACACGTACGTGGACTGCCTTGTTAAGGAAATTGAAAGTTTAAAGCCTTATACGGGCAGAATAAATTCCGTATACGTAGGCGGCGGCACTCCTTTTTGCATGGAAGAAGGGCAATTGGAGCGCATATATGCCGCAATTAACGGGCTTGACATAGTCGATGCTGAGTTTACCGTGGAGGCGGGAAGACCCGACACGTTCACAAAAAGCAAGCTTGAAATAACCAAAGCTGCGCACGTCAGCAGAATATGCGTTAACCCGCAGAGCTTTTCCGATGCAACGCTTGCCGCCATTGGAAGAAAGCATACCGCCGCGCAGACCCTTGCCGCATACGAACAGGCGGCGGAGTACGGCTTCGATATCAACCTCGACCTCATCGCGGGTCTTGCGGAAGAAAGCGCGGAAGATTTCAGAAACTCTCTCATGACGGCGATAGGTCTTTCGCCCGCAAACATAACGGTGCATTCATTGTGTCTTAAGTCGGGCTCGCGGCTCAAAGAAAGCACTTCGCGCCTTAAAATTGCCGATATCGACAAGATGATATCCTGCTCGCGCGAGGAGCTGTACTCGGCGGGATACGCGCCTTACTATCTGTACCGCCAGAAGGATCAGGCGGGCGCAAACGAAAACACGGGCTGGTGCAAAAGCGGCAAGGCGTGCGTGTACAACGTAGACGTAATGGAGGAGATATGCTCCAACATAGCGGTAGGCGCGGGCGCGATAACCAAGCGCGTTTTCGGCGGAGGCGACAGAATTGAAAGGCTTGCCTCGCCCAAGGATATCCCCACTTACATAAACAAGTGCACGGAAATAATTGAAAAGCGCGAAGAACTTTTTTCGTAAAAGTGCCGACTTTTCAGCCATAAAATTCCGACTTTTCAGCCTTTTTTTAGCGCTTGATTCCAGCGCGAAATTATTGCTGCGCGGCTTTTTGAAATTTTCCGTTTTCAGCTGTTATTTTTGTTAAATTAACCCTTTAAAAGCGCGCAAATTTGTTAAATTGCCGCACGTCGGAAAATTTTTGGCAATACATTTAAAAAGCTTGCAATGCGCATTCATATATGCTAAAATGTACTCGTTACGGTTACAAAGCGGAGCGAATACTCCACGCCCGACTTTGTTGTCCGCAAATAACTTTCCATTACAGGAGGATAATTTAAAATGGATAAGCAGGAAATCATCGCAAAATTCGCAACTAAGGAAGGCGACACCGGTTCGCCCGAGGTTCAGATAGCTCTTCTTACCGAGCGTATCAACCACCTCAACGATCACCTTAAGGTTCACATTCACGACAATCATTCGCGTCGCGGTCTTCTTAAAATGGTAGGTCGCCGCCGCGGTCTTCTCGATTACCTTAAATCCAAGGATATAGAAAGGTACCGCGCCATTGTCGCTGCTTTGAACTTAAGAAAGTAATTTTTTTGATGTGTAAAAAGAGCGCTTAATTTTTTATGCCGCTCTTTTTTTCATAAATTTGTCTGCGGCGGGGTCGCCGCGGGCGCAAGAACAGACAAGGAGTGTTATAAATGAAACAGGAATTCAGACAATTCAAAACGGAGATAGGGGGCAGGGAAGTCGTTATTGAAACCGGCAAGTATGCCGAACAGGCTAACGGCGCCTGCATCGTCCGTTGCGGCGATACCGCCGTACTCGTTACGGTGTGCATGTCCGAAAGCCCCAGAGAGGGAATGGATTTCTTCCCCCTTCAGGTAGACTATGACGAAAAGATGTACTCCGTCGGCAAAATTCCCGGCGGCTTCAAAAAACGCGAAGGCAGGGCAAGCGACAAGGCTATCCTTACCGCAAGGCTTATAGACAGGCCTCTTCGCCCGCTCTTCCCCAAGGGACTTTACAACGACGTAACGGTAATCGCTCAGGCTCTTTCCGTTGAGCCCGACATTTCTCCCGAACCCCTCGCAATGATAGGTTCTTCCGTTGCGCTTTCCATATCCGATATTCCCTGGGCAGGTCCCACCGGCTCGGTTGTTGTAGGTCTTGTTGACGGCAAGTACGTAATCAACCCCGACCTTGCACAGAGGCAGGCAAGCACCATTCACCTCAACCTCGCAGGCACCAAAGACGCAATCCTTATGATAGAAGCCGGCGCAGACGAAGTTTCCAACGAGGAAATGGTAGGCGCAATAATGTTCGGTCATGAAGAAATCAAAAAGATATGCGCCTTCATCGACGACGTAATCGTTCCCGCCGTAGGCAAGCCCAAGAAGGAAATGGAACTTTACCACATTCCCGAAGAGCTTGACAAGACCGTACGCGAATACGCTTCTGAAAAAATCGACTGGGCTATCGACACGTTCGACAGGCAGGAGAGGGAGGAGCGTCAGGCTCAGGCAGAGAAAGAAGTTCTCGAACACTTTGCAGAAATTTATCCCGAAAATACCCGCGAAATAAAGGACAGCCTTTACTACCTCACCAAAGAGAAGGTACGCGCAAAGATATTCGATAAGGGTATCCGTCCCGACGGCAGAGGTCTTAAGGACGTACGTCCCATCTGGTGCGAACGCCACGTGCTTCCCCGCGTTCACGGCAGCGCCGTATTCACCCGCGGTCAGACGCAGACTCTTACGACCTGCACCCTTGCAATGCTTTCCGAAGCTCAGAAGCTTGAAGGTCTTGACGAAGAAGTATCCAAAAGATACATGCACCAGTACAACTTCCCCGGCTACTGCACGGGCGAAGCAAAGGCTCTCCGCAGCCCCGGCAGAAGGGAAATCGGCCACGGCGCACTTGCAGAGCGCGCGCTCATTCCCGTTCTTCCTTCCGAAGAATCTTTCCCTTACGCTATAAGGGTGGTTAACGATATCCTTTCGTCCAACGGTTCGTCCTCAATGGCTTCCGTATGCGGTTCTACCATGGCGCTCATGGATGCCGGCGTTCCCATCACCGCACCCGTAGCAGGCGTTGCAATGGGTCTTATCAAAAACCAGGAAACGGGCGAATTCAGGGTTCTTACCGATATTCAGGGACTTGAAGACTTCCTCGGCGATATGGACTTCAAGGTAGCGGGCACCGTAAAGGGCATCACCGCTATTCAGATGGATATAAAAATCAAGGGCATTTCCGAAGAGATTATGCACACTGCAATCGACCAGGCTAACGAAGGCAGGCAGTTCATACTTTCCAAGATGCTCGAATGCGTTCCCGAAGTTGCTCCCGCGCTCTCTGTATACGCTCCCAAGATAATAAGCTTTGAAATCGATCCCGAAAAAATCGGCGACGTTATCGGCAAGCAGGGCTGCGTAATCAAGAAGATAATGGAAGAGACGGGCACCGACATCGACTTCAACGACGATGATTCCGGTCGCGGCTATATTTCCACTACGGGCCCCATAGAAAACGCTGAAAAGGCAAAGGCAATAATCCTTTCCATCGCGCACGATCCCGAAGTAGGCGATATGTTCGTCGGCACGGTTGTACGCATTCTTACCTTCGGCGCATTCGTTGAATTTGCTCCCGGCAAAGACGGCATGATTCACATTTCCAAGCTTTCCGACAAGCGCGTGGACAAGGTAGAAGACGTCGTTAACATCGGCGACGTAGTTAAGGTAGAAATAATCAAGATAGGCGAAAAGGGCATCGACCTCAAGCTTCTTGAAAAACTTTCTTAAAAATTAAAATAATAATTGCCGCCGCGGCG
>CAJLLH010000018.1 GCA_905207385.1 uncultured Eubacteriales bacterium | reverse complement strand
AAAAGCGATGTATAATAAATTCAATGATTAAAAATTACGGAGTTATGTATGAATGCAGATAACAGCAGCCTGCCTTCGGGCGGAGCTTGGAGCACTATAATAGAGGCGCTTTCTACGGGCGACGCCGTGCGCACGCGCGACGCTCTTGAAAAATTCCGCAGACTTATGTCTTACTATAAATGCGCCATAATGGAGGTGGAAACAAAGTTCAGGGTGCTTGACGAGCAGTTTTCTTCGCGGCACGAACGCAACCCGATAGATACAATAAAGTCGCGCCTTAAATCGCCGGAAAGCATTCTTGAAAAGCTTTCGCGCAAAGATTTCCCCAAAACTTTCGCATCTTTGGAAAAAAATCTTACCGATATAGCGGGCGTGCGCGTAATATGTTCGTTCAAAGACGATATTTATATGCTCGCCGACTGCCTTTTAAAGCAGGACGACGTAAAGCTTATAACCGCCAAGGACTACATAAAAAATCCCAAGCCCAACGGCTACCGCAGCCTTCACCTTATAATAGAAACGCCTATTTTTTTGCAGGACGAAAAGCGGTTTATGAAGGTGGAAGTTCAGCTCAGAACAATAGCAATGGAATTCTGGGCAAATCTGGAACACAAGTTGCGCTATAAAAAGAACCTCCCGCCCGAGCTTGCGGCGTCCACGGCAAAGCGCCTTTTAGCCTGCGCCGAAAAGAGCGCGCAGCTAGACGAGGAAATGGGTCAGATAAGAACTATAATAGAGGGCGTATGACTTATTCGATTGAACCGCATATATGCCCCGAACATTTGCCAAGACCGCCGTTTGGGGCGGTCTTTTATCTTAATAATGTGTCGAACTAAAAAAATAATGGCTGCGTAAAGTTATGCGGTTTTGAATGCCGCCCTGCGCGCGGCGCAGAGCGCGTGCCTGCGCCCAGCGCGCGGCGCAGGGCGGCATTCAAAATTCCGTACTTTACAAAATGCGCGCAGTGTGGTAATATATATAATGTAACGGTGTGCCTTAATATCAGGTTATTAAAGGCCGACCGCAGCATAAATTTCCGCGCTGAGCGCGGGGAGGTCATTTTATGGCAAAGGAATTGCAGGTAATAAAGTACGAGGGCGACAATACCGAGCTTTTTAAAAGAATTTCAGCGGAAGGGCTCGAGCCCGATGCAAAGCTCGTCGTGCCCGAAACGCACAACGCCATTCTTATAAAAGACGGCGTGCTTATGGATACGCTTAACAGCGGCAGTTACGAAATTTTTGACCAGTCGTCGCGCCGCAAAAGCAAAAACGTGCTTGTTGAGGTTATATATCTTTCCAAAACAGCGCGCCTCAACGTTTTGTGGGGCACAGAATCGCGTTTTTGCTTCCGCGACCCCGAAACTGACGTGCCCGTCAAAGTCGGCGCGCACGGCGAGTTCGAGGTACAGATAAGCAACCCGCGCAAGGCGTACATGGTTTTAATCGGCGCGGAAAAACAGTTTACCGTTCAGGATCTTAAGGAACGCCTTTCGACGCGCATGATGAGCAAGGTCGAACCCGCAATCGCACGGGCGATGCGCGAAGGCGGGCTTTCGTTCGACAGAATAAGCGAGCACAAGGACGAAATCGCCGCGTCAGTTCTTCCCGAACTTTCAAAAATGTTTGAAGAAGACTACGGGCTTAAAATCTTTTCTTTCACGATAGCCAGCGTAATAATTTCCGACGAAGACATCGCGGCAATAATTTCCGCGCGCGGCGAAAGAGAGGTAACGGTGGGAGTGTGCCCCTTCTGCGGCGCGCCATATTCTGCGGGCGATAACTTCTGCGCAGCCTGCGGCAGACCGGTCGGCGGCGGAAAAGTCTGCAAAAAATGCGGAAAACTTAACAAAGGCGACGCGTCTTTCTGCGCTTACTGCGGTACAAAACTTTAACGCATCTGCGGCGCATTTTGCAATTAGTTGCGCCATATATGCGGGTTAATTAAATATTAAAGCGCAGATTGCGCTTAAAAAGAGGTAAAAAATGATAAATTCTTTGCTTGCGTCGCTCGAGCCTGTTGAAATTGTTATAATAGTGCTCGTTGCGGCAGCTTTTACGGGTGTAATATTGGCTTCGTTCATATTCATACGCCGCCGCGGAAAAAGTTCCGACGAAACGGTGCTTGAAAGCCGCGACGAGGTCAGTGAAAACGCGCATACCGTTCAGGTTTTAAAGGCTCTTGCGGAAGGCAAGCCCGATATGATTGCCAAACTTGAACGGCTTTACGATAAGCTTTTGTACCTTACGCCCTCCGCCGACGAAGAAGTAGCCGTCATCGACGAAAAAATTAAAAATGCGCTCGGCGATATAAAAATAGAACTCACCAAAACGCGCGGCGAAGAGGGTTGCGGCAAGGCGGAAAAGTATCTTGAAGACATAAAAGTGCTCGTCGCCGAACGTTCTGTACATACCGAAAGGTAAAAATTAAAAGGGGTATATTATGTGGCCTTTCAGAAGCAAATACGATAAATTGAAGCGCGAAGACGTGGTTGAAGCCATCTGCAACCTCGAAAAACAGGAAAACGATACCGAGGCGGCAATAGAAGAGCGCGCCCGCACCATAGACGAACTTATGGAAAAGGGCAAAAAGGAAACCAACCGCGAACTCAAGCTGTTTTACGCCAAAAAAATAACTACCCTGCGCGAAGAAAATGAGTCCGACGTAAGGCGCGCAATGTACCTTATGTACAACATGAAGCTTCTGCGCAAGCTTAAAAGCACTATCGACGACAACGAATTTTTCATTAAAACGGGCAAAGTGGCGCTCGGCAACCTCCTTGCCGACCAGAAGGGACTGGCGCAGTTTCTCAACAAGGCGCTCAACACCAAGGTTCGCAGCGAACAGGTGCTCACCGACGCCGACGATACGTGGAACGAAATTCAGAGCGGGTATGAAGAAAACGAGCGCATATACGGCGTAAACGACCGCGACGACGAACTTCTTGCAATGTTTGAAACGGGCGAGCAGCTTGACGGCGAAATGCAAAGCAGCGCAAAAAAAGAGGATAAAAAAGCCGAACCTTCGGCAGATACTGAGTAAAAGATGCGGCAATATGCCGCAATTACCGCTTGTAAGGTGGAAAATAAAATGGGACTTTTTAAAAGTAAAATTGAAAAAGAGCTTGAAAAAAAGCGGCTTATAAAGCGTACCGTGTACAGCATGAACAAGCAGATAGACGCTTTGGAAGAACAGAAAAAGGTGTTCGTGGAAAAGGCGGTTCAGGCTAAAAAGAACGGGCTGGAGGCGCAGTATAACCTTGCGCTTACCGGCTACAAAATGACGCTTCTCCAGCAGAAACGCGCACAGGAAATGCTTCTGAATTTTGAAATTACTTCGCAGATGAAGGATATGACGCTTATGACGAAGCAGTTCCTGGGCGGAATGAGCGTTTTAAGCAAAGAGATGGCAAAACTCGCCGACGAAAGGGAGTTCATAGAGGTGCAGAAACAGTTTGAAACTGCTATGGGCAAAGCCGAAAAACAGGCCGAGCAGATGGATATCTTTATGGAAACCAGCCGCGATAGTTTTGCCGTTGCGGCTCAGTCGGGCAGCGCAGACGACGCCGAGATTGAAAAGATGATAGAAACCCGCGCGGGCAGCGACGAGTTTTCCGACGAGGCGATAGATAAAGAGCTTGAAGAGCTCAAAAAGAAAATTGACGCGCAGATATAGCGCAATTAATCAAGTCGGCCGCGGTCAGATGCCTTGCGGCGGAGGTTAAAAATTGAGGGATAAAAAATACGCGTATCCCGCCGTGTGTCCCACGTGCGGCGGACCGCTTACATATTCTGCCGACGGGCTCGAAGCTTCTTGTCCGTTCTGCGGCAACAGATACAATTTCAGGGGCGGAAAAACCGAAGCCGTACTGCTTGCGTTGAGCCGCGCGGACGCCTACCGCAAGAACTGCGACTTTGAAGAGGCGACCCGCGAATATTCGGTTATTCTTGAAAGCTGCCCCGAAGACGCCGAGGCGCACTGGGGGCTTGTTTTAAGCCGCTACGGCGTGGAATACGTCGCGGACGAGAATAAGGGGGGACTCTTTCCCACCTGCCGCAAAGTTATTGAACGCAGCATATTATCGGACGAAAACTATCTGTGCGCAATAAAATACGCGCCCGAAGCTCAGGCGCAGTCTTACAGTCAGAAGGCGGAGGAAATTGACCGACTTCAGCGCGAAGTAAAAGCTCTTTCGGGCAGAAAGTGCGCGGATGTGTTTATGTGTTACCCCGAAGGCGGAGAGGAGGTTGCCGCGGCGGAGCGCTTAGGCGTCGAGCTTGAAAGGCGCGGAATTACTGTTTTTTATTCGGGCAAAACGTGCGGTGCGGCAGAAAATGAACCGAGCGTTCAGTCCGCGCTTTACGGTTGCAGATATTTCATTCTGATAGTTTTCAGCGCACAGGGGTTAACACGCCCGCGCGTTAAAAACCAGTGGTCGCGCTTTTGCGACAGAGCGTATGAAGAGCGGCTGACAGACGGGTGCTGTGCCGTATATAAAAACATAATTGCGGCAGAATTGCCCGCGTTCTTCCGTCCGCGCGCGGTTAACGTTGCCGACTACCCCGCAGGCGGGTACGAAACGGATATAGCAGATAATCTTAAACTTTTGCTTTGCGAAGGCGAAGCGCGCGCCGAAGGCGGCGCGGCTTTTGCGGGCGGCGTAAGCTCGTCTGCGGATGAACTTAACGCCATTCTGGACGAAGGCAGGGAGGCGCTTTCCCGCGGGGATTATGTTTCCGCCGCGGCGGCTTACAGCAGAGCGATAGATTGCGACGGCGACTGCGGCGAGGCTTGGCTGGGCGCGTTTATGTCTGAGCTTGAAGTACGCGGCATAAAAAGCGCAAAAAAGTTTGCTCAGGAAATAAGCAACAGACTATGGGCTTCGGGCACTACTTCTGAAGAGTGCGCGCGCAGACTTGCCGCTAACGAACATATTCTGTACATTTTTTCTTCTCCGTACTATAAAAACGCGGTAAGGTATTCAACCTCCGCAATGGCGCATATGCTTACCGATGCCAAGCGCGAAGTGGTCGATACGGCTGAAAAGTGCAACGCGGCTTTAAAGCTCAGCCTTGAACAGTGCAGACGGCGCGAATGTTCGGGTTACGGACAGAACAATCGGCAAACTTATAGCGGCGCGAATGGTTACAGTTCGCAAAACGCCTCTTCAGCGGCGGCGTTTTTTGGCGGCGCGCTGGCTGGCGGCATTCTTGGCGGCATTTTCGGCAACCGCTTTGCAAGACCCAAAAGGCGTCCTCCCGCGCCGATATTCCGCCACGTTCCGCCCCCTCCCCCCAAAAGGCCTTTCGGCGGACCGCACGGCAGAGGTTTCGGAGGAAGAGGCTTCGGCGGAAGGGGTTTCGGCGGCCCTCGCGGCAGAAGATAAAACATTATTGAAATTGCTTTCCGCGCATAAAGATTTGTGCGGATTGAATACGGTGGAGTTATGCAAAGTGCTGTTCTGACTTGCGAAACCTGCGGCGGCTCGTTGCGGTATTCGGCTGACGGACTTTCCGCGGTGTGCCCTTATTGCGGCAACACATACAATTTTTCGTCGTCGAAAACCGAGGCGCTTATTCTTGCGCTCAACCGCGCAAACGCTATGCGCTTGGCGTGCGATTTTGACGACGCCATTCGCGAATATACCTTAATCACGCAAAGAAACCCCGAAGATGCCGAAGCACACTGGGGGCTTGCGTTAAGCCGTTACGGCATAGAATACGTGCGCGATTCGCGCACGGGGCTTCTTGTTCCCACGTGCCGCAGAACGGTGGAAAAAGAATTTACCCAGGACGAAGATTTTATTGCCGCCGAAAAGTATGCGGGCGAAGCTCAGGCTGAGGCATACAGAGCGCGCGCGGCGGTAATATCAAGGCTTCAGCGCGACATAAAGCGCAGGCTTGCGGACGAAGAGGACTTCGACGTATTTATCTGCTACCGTTCCGCAGACCAAAACGGTGCGCCTACCGAAGAGCGAACCGCGGCGCGCAGAATTTACGACGAGCTCACCCGCCGCAACATAAAAACTTTCTTTTCGGAAATTACTTTGAAGTCGCGCCTCGGCGAAGACTTCGAGCCTATAATTTACAAGGCGCTTTACAGCTGTAAATTTTTCATTCTCGTGGCGTTCAGCGAAGAAAACATAAACGCGCCTTGGGTAAAAAACGAGTGGTCGCGCTTCCGCGACAGAGAGCAGGAAGAGCACCTTAACGGCGCGTGCTGTGCGGTATTCAAAAACATTTCCGCGTCGCAGCTTCCGCCCTTTCTTCGCTCGCAACAGGGCATAAACCTTGCAAAATACCCCTTGGGCGGGTACGAAACGGAGCTTGCGGACGCGCTCGAAGCCAAATTTTCACGCAAGGACGCTGATACTGTTTCCCGCAGACCGCAGGCAAGCGCGGCGCTTCTTTCGCGCGCGTGGCGCGACCTTTCCGACGAAATGTACGAAAGCGCAAACACCAAATTTTTGCAGGTGCTGGATACTGACGATTGCTGCGGCGAAGCGTGGTGGGGGTGTTTCCTTGCCGAACGCAACGCGTACAGCGCGGGTCTTGCCGCTCAGAACGTAACTTATCAGGACGCGCTTACGCTGAAAACTGACCGCAATTTAAAAAATGCCGAAAGGTACGGCGACGGAGAAGTGCTCGCGAAGGTGGCGTCTTACCGCAAGATGTGCGCCTTTCGTTGCGGCGAACTTGCCGCCGAAAGCAAAAAAGCCGAATCTGACGCGCGCGGCAGGCTTGCCGCGCTGGCTGCAGAGCGTAAGCGTGCCGCCGCCGACCGCGAAAAAACTTTCAAAAAGCTTGAACGCGCGCGCAAAACGGCGGCTTCCGACCCCAAACTCATTTTAAAGCTTATGGGCGCAATGGTCGTTTTCGTGGCGCTGTTTTTCGGGCTTATAGGGCTGCTTACCAAGGTGCTCATAATTCTTTACGTAGGACTTGGCATGGCGGCTATGTGCCTTCTGGCGGCTTTTTTAAGCTATGCCGGAATGAAAAGCAACGTGCGCACCGCCTCGCAGGATATTCTGCGGCTGGAGCAGGACATAGCTCGCATCGACAGCGAGATGGAGAGGATGAGCGACGAGCGCGAAAAACTTGAAAAAACTGCCGAAGAACAGTCAAGGCGCGCGGCGGCTTTTGCAAACGTTTTCAAAAACTGAAAATAACTAAAAATAAGAATTATTAAGGGTTAAAGCAAATTGACCCGCATATATATGCCGATTAACGGCAATTTCGGCCTTTTTATTAAGCCCTTTTTGCAGGTGTGATTATTATGTACGATTTAAGCATGAGCGTATTAAACGACCAGTTCAATATGTACTATTCCGCGGCAAGAAAAGCTTACGAAAGCGGAAACGGCGCGCTTGCAAAGCGCAATTATATGCTCGCCGCAGAAACGCTTTTAAAGCTTGCAAAAAATTCTTCGCCCAAGCTTAAGGAAGCGCGCGTTTCGCGCGCAAGAAGGCTTGTGGAAATAGCGGAAAACATAGATGCCGCCGTGGTGCGCAAAAAATTCCCCGCAGGCGAAGAAGACGAAAAAAATGACGGCGACGAGGGCAGGGAATGGGCGTCGGCAGAAATTCCCGACGTGCATTTTTCCGATATAGCGGGGCTGGACGACGTTAAAAAAGCCATTACCGTCCGCATGATCAATCCCGTGAAGTATCCCGAAAAGTACAGGCTTTACAATAAAAAGACGGGCGGCGGAGTGCTGCTGTACGGCCCTCCCGGCACGGGCAAAACTATGATTGCGCGGGCTATCGCGTGCGAGGTCGGCGCAAAGTTTTACGCCGTTAAAGGTTCGGATATAGTAAGCAAATGGGTGGGCGAATCGGAAAGAAACATAAATTCTCTGTTCGAAACGGCGCGCGGCGACGAGCTTGCCATAATTTTTCTGGACGAAATGGATTCGCTCCTTGCAAAGCGCGGCACGGATACGCATAATGATAAGCGCGTAAACGAATTTCTGCAACAGATAGACGGTTTTTCGGGTAGAAGCCCCAACCTTCTTCTGCTTGGCGCGACAAACCGCCCTTGGGACATAGACGAAGCGGCGCTGCGCCCCGGCAGATTTTCGCAAAAAATTTACGTGCCGCTGCCAGACGCGCCCGCGCGCAGGTTTATGTTTGAAAAATCGCTTAAGGGTGCGCCCGTAGCTTCCGACGTGGACGTAAGCGAACTGACTTCGCTTACGGAAGGCTATTCGGGTGCGGACATAGAGGAAGTGTGCGACCGAGCCAAGGAAGAACCTTTGCTCAAGTCCATAAGTTCAGACAGCGTTGTACCCGTAGCGCGGCATGACTTTTTAAATGCTCTGCGCGCCGTTCCGCCCTCTGTTACCGAAAGCGAAGCCGAACGTTTCGCACGGTACGCCGAAACCGGCGAATAACTGCGTTAGTTTTGCTATATTATGCGGTCAATTTTGTGCCGCACTGCCTTATGATTATTGTTTAGAGGTGGTTTCGTGAATAAAATCTGCCCTACGTGCGGCGGCGAATGCGCGCTCGTGCGCGAAGACGCCCGCGTAAAAGTTTATAAATGCATATGTTGCGACAATGTTTATACCGTCCGCGACGGTCAGCCCTTCCCTTCGGAAAACGGCGGTTCTGCTTTCGGCGTAAATTCGCGCCCGCTTGGCGTTACTGCGCCGAGAAAGGCGGAAAAAGTTGTTGCAGTCGGGAATAAAAACGTTGACATAAACAAAAATGTTGACTTTAACAAAAACTTTAAAGAAGTAAGCGTCCCCGCCGCAAATATGCCCCGCGAACTCGGCGGCGAAGAGGTTTATTCCCTTTGCGTAAACAGCGTTGCCGAAGTGCGCGCATTTCGCGGCAAAACCAAATTTTCGGGCTCGGGATACTCGATAGGCGGGGGATATGCCCTGACCAATGCGCACGTCGTGGCGGAAGGCGGGGTTAAAGCAAAAAGGATAGAAATGTACGCGTGCGGCAAATCTTTTACCGCTGAAATTGCGGCTTTAGGCAGCGACTTCCCCGAAAATGAGGACCTCGCTTTGCTAAAACTGTGCGGTGCGCCCGCAGAATTTGCAAAGGTAACTTTTGCCGACGTCAATTTGCTTAAGAACGGTCAGCAGGTATTTGTCATAGGCAATTCGCTCGGCGGCGGAACTTGCATAACGGGAGGCATCATTTCAGACAGGCGCCGCAGGCTTGAAGGCAAGGAAAGGCTTATGACAGACTGCGCCGTAAACCGCGGCAATTCGGGCGGACCCGTTTTCAACGCGTTCGGCAAGGTTATCGGCACAATAGTCGCCGTAACTACTTCCGCCGAGGGAATGAACTACGCAATCCCCGCCGACATCGTGCAGCAATTCATTGAAAATTGCGGCTTGAATCTGTAATCTTGTTTAAAACGACTTTTTGCGCCATAAATTTCGGCGCGCGTTATATTAATATATTGTCAAAACAGTCAAAAATCAACGGGGCGCGGAAAAATTCCGCGCCCCGTTATTTGCTTTCGCCGTCAAAATAGAATTTGAACGGCGCGCGGCGGCGTTTGCAAAAATGCAAAAAACCGCGTAACCGCGCATATGCAAAACAGCATAAAATAACAAGTACGCGCTGTGAATTTTATTTCACTTAAATTTAACAGGCTCGGTATTGACATGCCGATTATAAGAGTTTATAATAAAATTACAAAATATGTAAACGGTAAAAACAATTAACGGCATTGTCGTATTTCAGGCTCGGTCCTGCGCGGCGGTGCGGGGAGGATTATATGGGTTACATTGAATATGTCCGTACAGATGCTGAAAACATGCAGACGAACAGAGCAGTTCAGTCAAGGCCTTCGGGCGAAACTTTTGTGCGTTTCACCGATGTCTGCAAGTACTACAAAATGGGCGAAAACATAATAAAAGCGGCAAACGGCGTCAATTTTACTATAGGCAAAGGCGAGTTCTGCGTTATAGTAGGCCCTTCAGGCGCGGGCAAGACCACCGTTTTAAATATGCTCGGCGGCATGGACGCCGTTACCTCTGGCGAAATTATAGTCGACGGCGTGCGCGTAAGCGACTTCAAGGAAAAAAAGCTTACCGAAGCTATGACGTAGGTTTTGTATTCCAGTTTTATAACCTCATTCAGAACCTCACTGCGCTCGAGAACGTGGAAATAGCTTCCGAAATATGCAAAAACCCGCTCGACGCCGTTCAGACGCTGCGCGAAGTAGGGCTTGAAGCCAGAATGAAAAACTTCCCCGCTCAGCTTTCGGGCGGCGAGCAGCAGAGGGTTTCCATCGCCCGCGCGATAGCAAAAAACCCCAAGCTTCTTCTGTGCGACGAACCTACCGGCGCGCTGGACTACGAAACGGGCAAAAACATTTTAAAACTGTTGCACGACGTATGCCGCAACAATCAGAAGACGGTTATAGTAATTACGCATAACTCCGCCATAACGCAGATGGCTGACAGGGTAATACACATCAAAAACGGCACCGTTGTTGGCGAGGAAGTAAATCCCAACCCTGTGGACGTATCGCAGATAGAGTGGTAACAGTGCGCCTTTATGGCGCAAGCAATTTGAAATAACGGCAGCCGACAGCCGCGGTGCGGCCGATTTTGCAAGGTGCTATCATAATGAAAAAGTTCACAAAGAATATCGTTAAGGAATTCAAAAAAAGTTTCGGCAGGTTCCTCGCCATAATGGCGATAATCGCGCTGGGCGTAGGCTTTTTGATAGGCATATCTCAGGCCACGCCCGACATGAAAACTTCCATGAGCGATTACCTGCGCACAAACAACGCCTACGACGTGGATATCAAGGCTTCGTACGGGCTTACAAACTCTGATATTCAGACGATTGCGTCGGTCAGCGACGACGGCGAAAACGTCGTTTCGGCTTACATGCCCGTTGTTACAAGCTCGGTGCTTGCAAGCATAGACGGAGCCAACGAAACGGCGGTCAACCTTATAGGTCTCGATTTTTCTCTAGTTTCGGCGGATAACGCCAAAGGCAACGAAAATTATCTCAATCACCTTACCGTTGAAGAAGGCAGGCTGCCGCAAAAGGCGGACGAAGTTGTGGTTGAACGTTCTAACAACTACTTCGAAAAGGTGGAAATAGGCGATAAAATAGTCCTCACCGACGAATTAACCACAGCTAACAGCACTTACGGCGACATTTATTCGGTAAAGGAATTTACCGTCGTGGGAATTGTTTCTTCGCCCGATTATTACTATATCGACGCGCGCGAGGTAACTACCGTCGGTACGGGCGTAGTAAGTCTGGTAATGTACGGCAACTACGCGCCCGACGATGCGGAAAACAGCGTTTATAACCTTAAAAAGACGATGACCACGCCCTTTTCAATAGTGGGCGGAATACGCGGCGAAGATATTGTTTACACTGATTTGTGGATAAAGGCGGAAGGGTCGGATAAGTACGAATGCTTCTATTCTGACTACAAAGACTACGTCGCCGAGCGCGCGGAAATAATTTCCGACTCCGCGGGCGACAAAATAAACGCCGAAGTCAACGCCAAGATAGACGATTACATAGCGTCGCTTCCGCCCGCAATGCAGTCTATGTTTTCGGCGCTTAAGGGCGGCTCTTCGTGGTATGTTTTAGACAGGGCGAGCACCAACGTCAGCTACGTAAGCTTTGACATGAACGTTGAAAAAGTGGAGGATATTGCGGGCATATTCCCCGTGTTCTTCATAGTAGTCGCCGCGCTCGTTGCGCTTACTTCCATGACTAAGATGGTGGAAGAGGACAGAATGCAGATAGGCACTCTGAAAGCGCTGGGGTATAACGAGGGCACTATAATGTCCAAATACCTCATATACTGCTCGCTTGCCTGCATAATAGGCGTCGTTGTGGGCATATTGCTCGGCTTCAGCATAATGCCGACGATATTCTGGAACGCATACGCTACAATGTATTACCTTCCCGATCTGTTCCTCGGCTTCTCGTGGTGGCTTGCAATAGCTGTGGTATTCGGCTCGCTCGCGCTCACGATAGCGGTAACCGTTTTCGCCTGCCGCACAACCACCAAGGAAAAGCCTTCCGTTCTTATGCAGCCCAAAGCTCCCAAACCCGGCAAGCGCATACTTCTGGAACGCTGCACCCCGCTTTGGAAGCGCATAAAATTCAAGTGGAAGGCTACTATCCGCAACATATTCCGCTATAAAAAGAATATGGTGCTCACAATAATTTCCGTGCTCGGCTGTACGGCGCTCATACTTACGGGCTTCGGCCTCGGCGACAGCGTGGAGCAGGTTACCGTGGTTCAGTACAACGATATAATCTTTTACGATACGATAATCAGTTTCGACAGCGCTTACGAATATGAAGAGGGCGCAGACGACGCGCTTTCAAAATATCTTGACGGCGTGGAAGACGGCAATCTTCTTGAACTTTACAGCGAAAGCGGTCAGCTCGAAATCAAGGGCGAAGGCTCTTCCGTTTCCCGCGAGAGCGTAGATTTATACCTCGTTGAAAATGAAGACTTCAACAACTTTGTAAGCCTGCACTCAAGGACTTCGGGCAAGGACATAGATATAAACGCAAACGGAATAGTAGTGCCCGAAAATATAGCCATCGTTTACGACCTTTCCGTGGGCGACAGCATAACTTACGTTACGGCGGACAGAGTTGCGTTAAAGCTTGAAATAACCGGCATTTGCGAATATTACACCGGTTCGCAGGTATATATGAGCGGCGCTAATTTCCGCGCGGCAGTTCAGGCGGCGGGCGGCGAAGCCGACACGACTTCCAATACCTATCTTATAAAATACGGCTACGGCGACGATGAACAAAGAATGAACGACGACGCGGAAAAACTGTTTTCCGAAGAAAACGTAAAGGGCGTGGAATTTACCTATACCACAATTCGTTCGTTTGACGCGCTCAACCAGACGATGGGTTTTGTAATTCTGATACTTGTCGTTTCCGCTGGCGCGCTTGCGGCGATAGTTCTGTATAACCTTACAAACATAAACATAGACGAGCGCAGAAAGGAAATTGCTACATTGCGCGTGCTCGGCTACACCAAGTGGGAGGTTGCAGGCTACATCTACCGCGAAAGCTCCATTCTTACAATAGTGGGCGCGCTTTTCGGACTGTTAGGCGGCTGGCTGCTGCATATGTTCATTGCAAGCAGGGTAAACAGCGTAATGATGATGTTCGTTAAGGCTATATCTCCGCTCAGCTATCTGTGGGCGTTCCTCATAACGATAGGCTTTGCGGTGCTGGTATACGCGTTCATGCTTATAAAACTTTATAAAATAGACATGGCGGAATCGCTTAAATCAAACGAGTAAAAATATATGCGCCGCGCCCGCCTGATGGCGGGCGCGTCATGTTCAGAATTAAGAACGAGGGCACTTATGGATAAAACTGACCTGCGCGACGCGCTTATGTCGCAGCTGTGGCGCATGTATAAAATGGATATAATGCTGTATCTTCGCGAATTTCTTGTGGGTGAAACGGCGCTTCTGGAGTACATTGCCTCGCAGGAGGGGGCGGTTACGCCTACCGCCATGAGCGAGGACATGCATTTAAGCCGCGCGCGTACCGCCAACATTCTGCGCACATTGCGCGAAAAGGGGTATGTTTTAATGGAAATAGACAGCGACGACAGGCGCCGAATGAACGTAACCCCTACGGATGCGGGCATACGCTGCCTTAAAGATAAGCACGCTTTTCTTGAAAAGTATTTCGATATGTACGTAGACGTTCTGGGTGAGGAAAACATATCTCAGCTCACCGCGCTTTTAAAGGTTACGGCAGACAGCGAAAAAGCGTTGTGGGATAAGTTCGGCAAAATCGTGCACTGAAAAAAATTTTTATGTATAAATAATTAAGCGTGCGGGCGCA
>CAJLLH010000017.1 GCA_905207385.1 uncultured Eubacteriales bacterium | reverse complement strand
TCATTTAACTCATTATGGTTATATAAAGGACTCATTGAATAAAGGTAAACATGTTTTATGTGAAATTCCATTGGTTCTATCTGGAGAAGAGGCCAAACAGTTGTATGAGTTAGCTGCATCTAAAAATTTAGTTTTATTGGAAGCCAGTAAAACAGCTCATTGTCCTGCATTTAACCATCTTGTTACATTGGTAAAAAGTGGAGTAATAGGTGATGTAATAGAAGTTAGATCTTCTTTGTCTAAATTGTTGACAGGAAATCTTCGAGAATTTGATTATACACAAGCTGGAGGATGTATGACTGAATTAGCACATTTCCCATTGTTGTCAATTATTAAAATCCTAGGTAAGGATATAAAACAAATGGCTTTTTATTCTAAGATGGATAAGAATGTTGATGTTTTTACTAAAGGAATATTAGTTTATGATAAAGCTATAGCAACTATTACTTTAGGTTTAGAAGTGAAAACTGAAGGTAACTTAATAATATCTGGAACAAAAGGATATGTCTATGTTCCTGCTCCATGGTGGCTAACAGATTATTTTGAAGTGCGTTATGAGGATCAAAATAAAAATAAAAAATACAAAAAAAATTATTTTTTTGTTTGTCAAATTTTTTTAGCGGATACCCTTGCCGAAGGTGTCCGATTGTTGTATAATGGAAAGGAAATAAGAGGTAATGAAGGAAAGTTATGGCAACAAATAAAAAAGCAAAACAGCTCGCCGAAGAGCTGGAGCTTGAAGGCGAATTGTTAAATACCGTAAGCTATGCCACGTATTATTGCCGTATGCCGCTTTTCACGGCGTTCAGGCTTTATAACCATGGCGAAAACCCCGCAGAAAACCTCACCGTTTCCTTAAGCGGCAGTACAGAGCTGATACTTCCCCGCAACCTTGACGTGGCGGAAATTCCGCCCGAAAGCAGCGTTGAAGTTTCGGTGGACAAAATCCTCAACCCTAAATATCTGGCCGAACTTGAAGAGCCCGAGGTCTGCACGGTAAACATAACCGTTACCTGCGGCAAGTTAAAAGTGTGCGAACTTTCGGCAGATGTCAGCTGCCTCCCCATAGATTTCTGGGGCGGTCTTTCGGGCAACGTGGAAATGCTGTCTTCGCTAGTCCGTCCGAGAATTGCCGATTGCCAGAAAATACTTGCCGAAGCAGGGCTTCAGCTTAAAACCTGGGGCTTTTCGTCGGAGTGGAGCGGCTATTCCGGTAACGACAGAAACGCTGTCCGCGGTGCGGCAGCTGCAATATTTTCCGCTCTCCGCAGGCAGAACGTGGAAATGCAGGAGCAACCTGCCCTTTCCGACGCGCTCAGCGCGGGCGGCATAACCCGCATAATAGCTTCCAAATCAGCAACGCCGCTGGAAATGGCTCTTTTATATTGCTCGTGCCTTGAAGCGGCAAAGTTAAACCCCGTTTTAGTGCTCGGCAAAAACAGCGTTGCCGCGGGAGTATGGCTTTACGAAAGCTGTTTTACGGTAACCACTCAGGACGATATGTCGGTCATTGAAAAATACGTTCAGGACGGCGTCAACAATCTTGCCGTATTCGACGTTACCGACCTTTTTTCTCATAAAAACGCTAGTTTTACAACCAGTGAATCACATTTTTCATCGCAGCTTAAGCGCGGCGAATATGAAATCTGCGTAGACGTAAAGCGCTGCAGAATAGGCGGCGTTTTCCCCATACCCATAAAGGTAAAACAGGGCGGCAGGTACGAACTTCTGGGCGAAGCTCAGTTTTCTTACGACCAGAAGCCCGGCGAAATTATAGATGCAGGCAAATATTCGCTTGAAAAAGGCGCGTCCAAGGAAAAGACGTGGCAGCGCCGTCTTCTCGACCTTTCGTTAAAAAACAACCTGCTTAATTTCAGGTACAGGCACGATTGTCTGCACATAGTATCGGCTGATTTGCCTTCTTTCGTTCACGGACTTGACGGTGCGGAAAAGTTCACCGTACTCCCCGTAGCCGAACCTATTAAAGACGCAACGTTTTTCGGCGGCAGCGCAGGCGTCCGCGCGCTTAAAGAACTTATCGACATAGAGATGTCTTCGGGCATAGTCCGCTCTTACGAAGGCTCTTCTTCGCTGTCGGAAAATTCATCTTCGCTTATCAGAAAGGCGAGGACGGCGGAGGAAGAAGTAGGCGCAAACACTCTGTGCCTCGCGCTCGGCTTTCTTAAGTGGAAGCACGACGACGAAAAGGATTTCAAATATGCGCCGATTGCCCTTTTGCCTGTAACGCTGCGCCGCAACAAACAGCAAGGCGTAACGCTTACAAAGGGTGAAGACTTTACCGTAAACACCACGCTTCTGGAATTTCTTAAACAGGAGTTCGGCATTGATATCCGCGGCATGGAGGACAAAGCCCTTTCCGTGCCCGAAATGATAGCGCTGTTCCGCGCAAAGTCAGCCGATATGAAGGGCTGGGAAGTAACCGAAGATATTTACGTAGCCCAGTTTACATTTACGCGCTACGCTATGTGGAGCGACGTTAAAAACAACATATCGCGCTATAAAAACAATCCTCTTATAGCAAGCCTGCTTTCAAACACCAACAAAATCAGCGATAACAAGCTTGCCGGCGAAAACGAAGATATTGCCGACCCGTGCGAAATTCTTGTTCCGCTTCCTTGCGACAGTTCGCAGTTCGAGGCGGTTGCGGAATCGGCAAAAGGCACAACGTTTGTTCTTCACGGTCCTCCCGGAACGGGCAAAAGCCAGACTATAACCAACATGATAGCCAATGCCCTGCATTCGGGCAAACGCGTGCTTTTCGTCGCCGAAAAGCAGGCCGCTCTTTCTGTCGTTAAAAAGCGCCTTACCGATATAGGCATAGGCGAATTCTGCATGGAGTTTTCCACGGGTAAATCTACCGACAAGGCGGCTATCGTAAAAGAAATAGAAAATACTCTGTCGCTCCGCGACGATTATTCGGACGAAAAGTTTGTGGAGGAAGGCAAGGATATATCCGAAACGCGCGCCTCGCTCGCCCGCCCGTATGCCGCGCTTCATAAAAAGCGCAGACTGGGCGTGTCTGTTTACGAGGGCATTCTTTACTATCTCCAGAACAAGTCCGCGCCCGAGCTTGTCAACATTGAAAGCACTTTCTACGACAGTCTTACAAAGGAAAAACTTGAAAAGTGCGAAAAGATGCTTGTCAACGCCCAGATAGCGGCAAAGGAATGTGGCGGCGTATACCGTTCGCCGTTTGAAAACGTCAATATTTTAAGCTGCTCGGACGACGTTAAAAATGCAGTGCTGTGCGCTGCCGAAGTTGTGCTTGCAGAGCTCAAGCACCTTAAAAACTACCTCGGTCTTTTCCTCGATACCTTCAACCAGAAGATAAGCACGTTCACGTCGCGCAAACTTGAAGGTTTCATAAGGATAGCGACCATTCTCCGCGACGGCACGCTTGACGAGTTCTTCTCCTGCAACGAAGAAGAATTCTATAAATTCTATAACGCAAACGTGCTGTACGACAACGTTTCAAAACTCTGGTTTACCAAATTCAATTCTCTGCCCGACATAGATAAATATGCCCCCTCGCTTGAAGCCGAGCTTGAAAACTGGGGCGAAAACTATCGTTCGTCGCGCACGGTGCTCGCCGTAATAAAGCGGCTCAACAAATGCGCCAAAACCCGCATACCCGAAAAGGAAGAACTTGAGTGGGTAAAGCGCGCGTATGAGCTGTGGGAAGCGGAAGGCAGAATACTCAAAAATACCAACCTTTCGCAGAACTTTACGGGGCTCGGCGGCGGAATAAACGATAAGAAGAGGGAACTTTACTTAAAGCCCCTTTACGAACTCAACGAACTGTGTTCGCAGGTATTCATGGACTATAACGCCGACGCGTTCAACAGCGTGTGCGCGCATATAATGAGCGGTTACGCCAAACCCCTCATAACAGGCGTAATTTCGGCGGCACGTTCGTTTATTACGGCAAGGGAATACTTCATAAAGGTAACCAAGGCAGATAAAACTTTCTGCACGGACGAAGATATTTTCGATTACTACACCTCAAAGTGCGGCGCGCTTATAGACAATATAGATATGCTTCCAGGCTGGTGCAACTACAAAAATACCGCCAAAGAGCTCAACAGCATGGGTCTTACGTTTATAACCGACGCGATGGAAAGCGGCAAAATAAGCGGCGAACAGATACTTTCATCTTTCCGCAAAAACGTATACCGCAACTTTGTTCAGACTAACATACCCGCAGACGAGGAACTTTCAAGGTTCTCGGCATCCCTTCTCGACGAAAGCGCGGCAAAGTTTGCAATGCTTACCGAAGAGTTCGCGGCGGCTACCCGCGCCCGCATAAGGCACGACCTTCTTTCCCGTCTGCCCACACAGGAGACCGAAGGTCCGCTCGCGCTCGAGCTTATGACTTTCAGGCGCCAGACAAGCGGCAATGTAAACCGCCTCAATCTGCGTTCGCTGTTTGCGGAAATACCTCAGCTTTTAAAAACCGTTGCTCCCTGCATGATGATGAGCCCGTTCACGGTGTCGCAGTATCTTGCACCCGACCCCGACCTGTTTGATATGGTTATATTCGACGAGGCGTCTCAGATGCCCACCTGCGAGGCAGTTCCTTCGCTTGCAAGGGCAAAAAGCGCCATCATAGTCGGCGACCCCAAACAGCTTTCGCCCACCACGTTCTTTATGGCGCTCGGTCAGGACGAGGACGAGATGGAGGCAGAGGATCTGGACAGCGTTCTCGACGACTGTCTGTCCCTGGGGATACCTCAGAAGCACTTAAGCTGGCATTACAGAAGCAAGCACGAAAGCCTGATAGCGTTCTCCAACATTATGTACTATTCGGGCAAGCTCTGCACATTCCCTTCGCCCGACGCGCTCGACAGCAAGGTTAAACTTGAATATATCCCCGACGGCGTGTACGACAGGGGCTTTACAAAGTGCAACAAGCAGGAGGCGGAAGCGCTCGTAAACGAAGTCATAAGGCGCTTGCGCGACGAAAAACTCCGCCGCTCGAGCATAGGCATAGTTACGTTTTCCACGCCGCAGCAGAACTATATAGAAAAAATGCTTTCAAAAGCCATACAGGAAAAGGGGCTCGAGGAGGCGGCTTACGAACGCGAAGAACCGCTGTTTGTAAAGAACCTTGAAAACGTACAGGGCGATGAAAGGGACGTAATAATGTTCTCGGTATGTTACGGTCCCGACCGAATGGGCAAAATTTCGCTCAACTTCGGTCCTTTAAACCAGTACGGCGGCTGGCGAAGGCTGAACGTAGCAGTATCCCGCGCAAGGGAGGAGATGATAATTTATTCTTCCATGCGCTATTCAATGATAGACCTTTCGCGCACCAACGCGCGCGGCGTCGCGGGACTTAAAGCTTTCCTCGAATTTGCAGAAAAGGGCAGGACGAGCATAGCCGTAAAGAGCGACGAAATGATTATCAACAAATCAGGCATAGGCAAGTACGTGGCGGAGGAGCTCTCCAACTACGGTTACGATTGCCGCTGCGACGTAGGCGTTTCCGATTTCAAGATAGACGTCGCCGTCGTAGACCCCAAAAACAAGCACAACTTTATCCTTGCCATTCTTTGCGACGGCGAAAGCCGCTTCTCTGTAAAGGACCGCACGGTTATGCAGGTTCAGACGTTAAAGCGCAACAACTGGAACGTAATAAGGCTGTATTCGATAAACTTCTTCAATAACCCCAAGAGGGAGATAAAGAAGATTAAGGAATACCTCGACAAGCTCTGTTCGGGCGGCAAGACGGTAGCCACAAGCTTCAAAAAACCCTACCGCGCGGCAAAGCTTGAAGAAAAAACCGTCGATGCGCAGTACATTCTTTCGGGCGAACACGACGCGGAAATCATTAAAGCCATAAAAGCCGTGGTAAGCGCCGAAGAACCAATTTCCGCGCAGTTCATTTTAAAGCGCGTGCTTTCATCTTTCGGAATATACAAGCACGGCGTCAAGCTCGACGCTAAAATGTATTCGCTTATAGAAGGATGCGGCTATAACTTTGAAGAGATACTCGGCGTCAAGTACTATTTCCGCTCAAATAAATATTCCGGTTTCGACAGGTATCGCGTAGAAGAAAGCGTGCAGCTCCGTTCGTCAGAGGCAGATTACACGCCATACGATGTAATATCTCTGGTAAAAAGCATACTTTTAAACAAGGTAAGCATGTATTCCGACGAGCTCGTTCTGGCTGTTCAGCGTGAATTCAAAGTTCCTAGAATTTCAGACAGGTTTGCCTCGTTTATAAATTCGTGCATAGATTACGGCGCATCGAAGGGCATATTCGTGCGCAGCATATCAGATAAAGTTTCGCTCACGTAAAATAATAACAGATTTGACCGGGGGCGCTTAAGCGCCCCCGGCTTTAAGTTTTACACGCAAATGAAGAAGATAATAAACGTGCGGCTGGCGGCAGTGCTTGCTTTTTCTGTCGGTGCAGGCGCGGCTCTTTCATATTTTTCGGCAAGCAACGGTTTTCCTTACTGGTGGCTGATTGCTCTTGTGCCGCTTACCGCCGCATTCATAGTTTATTTTATCGTGCGCAGGTCGGTGCGCGGAATAGTGTTCACTGTTTTATCTGCGTTGCTGTTTTTGTACGGCTCTTCAGGCGTATATTTTAAAATTGCCGCTTACACGTCTGTACCGCTTGAAGACGGATCGGAATATCAGATCTGCGGCAAAGTTACTGAAAAATCTTTTTCTGGCGACGGCGAGTACATAAAAATAACTTCGGTTACAGCCGACGGCACTTCCGCCGACGGGGTTATGAAGGTGTATCTTGAAGATGTTTACGGCGAATTCTGCGACGTAGGTTATACCGTTTCATTCAGCGCAACCGTTTACGCAAGCGACCCGTTCGCGTACGGCGGAGGCAGCACTACAAAGTTGCTCGAAGATGTGCGCTATACCGCGTATCCAGTAACTGAGCTTCAGTCGGAATACGGTTTTTCGCTGTTCGGCAGCATAAATTCCGCCATACGTTCGCTTTATTTCGATAATCTGGACGAAGACACCGCCGCAATATCTTACGCAATGTTTACCGGCAACACGGACTTTGTTGAAAGTTCCACTATGGATAGTTTCCGCTATGGCGGAGTAGCTCACGTGTTTGCCGTTTCGGGCATGCACATAGTGCTCGTGTACGGCGCGGTAAGTTTCATTTTAAAGCGCATGCGGCTTAGTCAGGTATGGGTGGCGGCAATAAGCGTCGCGCTCGTCTTTTTCTATACAGGCATTTGCGGTTTTACTCTTTCGGCGGTTCGCGCTGCAATAATGTGCGCCGTTGCCGCCCTTGTCAGACTTTCGGGCGGAAAATACGATACGTCCGTTTCGCTTTCGCTGGCTTTTGTTTCGGTAATGCTCGTAAATCCGCTCAACATTATTTCGGCAGGCTTTCAGCTCTCCGTTGCGGCGGTTGCGGGCATAGCGCTTTTCTGCCGACCCATAAATGCCGCGTTGCGCAAAATAAAAATACCTTCGCGCATATCGGGTGCGGCAGCCGTGTCGCTCTCCGCACAGATTGCAACTTTTCCCATACTTTTGTCCTGTTTCGGCTATGTCAGCTGGGCTTCGCTGCTTCTTAACATAATTTTCGTGCCGTTGCTTTCGGCAATTTTTACAATACAGTTCGCCCTCACCTGGCTTTCGCTTATAATTCAGCCGCTTGCCCAGTTTTTTATTCTGGTGTTTGCAGTGCCTACTCAGGCGGTATGCGCTGCGCTGGTAACCGTTCGGGCGGAAGACGCGCTCATAAGCGGGTTCGACTTCGGTCCTTCGGTAGCCCTGTATTTTCTTGCGGCGTATATAATTTCCGGTCAAGTAAACATAAAATTGCGTTGGCGCTGTTTAGTTTCTGTCTTGCTCGCCGTAATTGTCGTTGCATCACTGGTACTTAAAAATTACGTCCCCGCAGGCGGCGTAAGGGTAACCGTTTCGGGTTACTACGGCGGAAGTTACGCCGTGCTTTTCAGAACGCATCAGGGCAGCGTGCTTGTCATTTCGGAAAATCCGTCATCTTACGATATTTCTTCTCTGCTTTCCGAAAACGGATTGTCTCAGCCCGACGCGCTCATAATTCTCGGCGGCGAAGACAGCGTTTTTGCTTACACTGTTTCAGGTACTGAATGCAGCGATATTTATGTGAATTATACAAATATCGGCATACAGCCTTACCGCGGCGTAACCGTGCATTATGAAAAAGATTTTACCGTAGCGGGAGTGGATTTTACGTTTGAGGGCGAAAACGATTTGTACGCCGATGCGGGCGGAATAAACTTCGGCATAAGTTTCGGCGTTGAGGTGAATATTAAAAGTTGTGACGTGCTTTTTGCCGCGACCGACCTGCATATCTGCGACTGCGCGCAGGCGATATACTTCAATCAGGTAAATTTTGCATACAACGTTTACGATTATGGCGACTTGCAATTTGTTGCGGATAATGGTAAAATATTCTTGACAGGCCGCGCGGCTTTAAAATCTGCGCTCGGCTGAGAAAATAATTAAGATTATGAAGTTTACAGAACTTAAAAATTATATATCCGAAAACGGAGGAAGCATATTTCTTCTTCAGGGCGAAGACGCTTATTTTTTAAGTCGCGCGGAGGAGATGATTAAAAAGGCATACCTTCAGATGCCCGAACTGAATTACACCTCGTTCGACGGCGACGGGCTTAAAGGTCAGGCAATACAGCGCCTTACGGACGCGCTTTCCGCATTTCCGTTCATGGCTGAAAAACGCGTTATAAAGGTCAGCGAATTTTACCCTTCGGAATCTGATTACGAAAAATATTTAAAATCTTTTTTTGCATCCTTCCCGCAGACGGCAGTGCTTATAATAGTCAACATTGGCACAAAAAAGGGCGCAGCCGACTTAAAGCGTAAGGCGGGCGTAGCTTACGTTGACTGTGGCAAGGCGGACGAAGAGGAGGTAACCCGCTGGATTTACCTCACCTTAAAGCGCGCGTCCATTGTCGCCAATGCAGAAGTATGCATGAATATTGCGCGTTATTGCCTTTGCAATATGTCGCGCGTGTCCATAGAGGTGCAAAAAATAAAGGAATATATGCCCGACGGCGGCACGTTAACGCAGGAGGAGGCGGATAACCTTGTGTTCAAGGACGCCGACTACCGCATTTACGAAATGACAAACGCCGTAGCGGCGGGCAATTATTCTTTGTTTTACGAAATTGCCGAAGAGCTTGCGGATAAGGGCATGGACGGCATGTCGGTATTGAACAGCCTTTTTTCATACATGCGCAATCTTACGGCTATAGCCTCGTCAAGGAAAACCGACGCCGAGCTTGCTAACATTTACGGCATGAAGGAATACGGCGTAAAGCGCACGCGCGAGCAGGCTCGCCGACTGGGCACAGACCGCGCACAAAGTCTTTGTACGGTAATCTACGGCGCAATTTCAGGCGTAAAGTGCGGCGAACTCACTCCAGACAGCGCTTATCGCCTCGTTTGTTCGCAAATATTTTTCGCTCGCTGAAAAATAAACGGAAAAATGCTTTATTTTTCGGCGTTCAGGCTTTATAATAATAAAAAGACGCCCGCGCGGCTGCATATTTATACAGTACGTGCACTTGCGCGGTTAATACATAAAATTCCCCCATTCTGCGGTTTTTCCGCGCACAGGAGTAGAACAGGTGGATTGGCAGTCATTTACCAAAAGCGTTGAAGAATTTTTTAAAAATTTCGGCTCTAACGGCGTTTCTTACGTTATGGAGTTTCTCTTTTTCGCAGTGCTCTTTTACTGCGTGTTCAAAGTTCTTCAGATAAATAAAAACTATAAATTCATAGTAGTGTTCAGCGTAGCCGTAATATGGTGCGGCTTTGCTTTTGCATTTTCAAAAAATATTCAGTCGCAGTTCCTGCTTATCGTAATCATAATGCTTGCGACCCTCGTGTTTACTATGTACACCACCGAAATCAAGAGGGTACTTCTCGATACAATGATAAGGGGCAAAAACGACAGACCTAAGGTAAGCGCAAGCGGCGTCGATTCAATAATAGACGAAATGATCCGCGCCATTCAGAATATGTCCAAAAACAATATAGGCGCGCTTATAGTCCTTTCAAACGAAAACCTGCCCGAAAACATAATTGAAAGCGGTACGGTAGTCAACGCTGAAATTTCTTCGCAGATGATAGAGGCAGTTTTCTACCCCAAAGCGCCCCTTCACGACGGCGCTATGATAGTCGAAGGCAGCAAAATTTACGCCGCGGGCTGCTTTTTGCCGCTCGCGCAGAGCGATAATCTGCCTAAAGAAATGGGCAGCCGTCACCGCGCGGCACTTGGCGTAACTTCGGTTGCAAGCGTAACCGCGCTTGTCGTTTCCGAAGAGACGGGCATTATTTCGATAGTAAAGAACGGCGCAATCAAAAAGAAGTATGCAGACGCCGCCGATCTTAAAAACGCGCTCAGCGATTATTACTGGTCAGATTTAACCGCGGAGGCAAAAGAATGAAAAAATTCAGTGAAATATTAAAAGATGTATTCACAAAAAACATTCCAATCAAGATTCTTGCAATCGTGCTTGCCGCGCTTACCGTGCTTCTTATAAACCTGAACTGAAAGGTGATTTATGAACTCTGACAATGTTTGCGGCGTACCCCGCAATACAATCAGCGTGCCGCAGATACTTCTGCCTTGCGGCGCAGATATGTATTCCTGGGCGGTCAACGCCTGCGACCAGTTCACAAGCGACCTTTCGTACTGGCAGGAAGTTGAGCGCATTGCTCAGGGTAAGCCCAGCGCCTACCACATAATATTTCCGGAAATATATCTCAAAGATAATCCCGAAGCCCGCATAGCTGCCATAAACAGCCAGATGTATCGCTACCTTGAAAGCGGCATTTTCAGTGAGTTTAACGGTTTTGTGCTCGTTGAGCGCACTACGGAAAGCGGTACAAGGACGGGCATAGTGCTTGCAATCGACCTTGAGCAATACTCTTTCAGACAGGAAGACAAGGCGCTTATACGCTCGACGGAAGCCACCGTGCTCGACAGGCTTCCCCCGCGCGTTCACATACGTTCGGGTGCTCCGCTCGAGCTGCCGCATATAATGTTATTGTACGACGATAAAAGCCGTTCTGTTTTGAATTCTGTGCGCCGAGGGGAGGAGTTGTACAACTTTGACCTGAATATGGGCGGCGGACATGTAAAAGGAACGCTTGTTTCAGACCCTCAAACGGTTATTGATGCCTTTTATTCGCTTGCGGAAGGCATGTCGGATAAAATGCTGTTTGCCGTAGGCGACGGAAATCATTCGCTTGCTGCGGCAAAACTTTGCTGGGAAAATATAAAAAATAAGCTTTCGCCGGAACAGGCAAAAACTCATCCCGCCCGATACGCTCTGTGCGAGGCGGTAAATATCTACGACCCCGCGCTTGCTTTCAGACCCATTCACAGGTTTATAAAAACTGATAATCCTCATGAATTTGTAGGCGGCTGGAATATCAGTGGCGAAAAATCGGCGGAAGTCGTGGTAAACGGAATAAAAACTGCGGTTTCATTTCCTTCGGATATACCTTGCGGTATCCGCCTTGTAGACGAATATATATCAGACTTTATAAAAAAATACGGCGGCACCGTTGATTACATACACGGCGACGAAGAACTTACAGAGTTAACCGCAGACGGCGCAGGCGTTTTGTTGCCGTCTGTTGAAAAAGACGATTTTTTCCGCCTTATAAAGGCAGGAGGCAATCTCCCTAAAAAGACCTTCTCCATGGGTGAAGGCAATGAAAAGCGTTATTACATAGAAGCAAAGCGAATAAAGTAATTTTTTTAAGGAAACAAACAATATGGCTGTAAAGGTTTGCAAATTCGGCGGCACGTCCATGGCGGACGGCAACGTAATGAACTGCGTCAAGAAGGTAATCGAAAACGACAAAGACAGAAAGTACATAGTAGTGTCTGCACCCGGAAAAAGATATTCGGGCGACATAAAAGTTACCGACGTGTTATACGAATGCTATAAAGAGGTAGCGGAAAAAGGCAGCTGCGGAGCGGCTTTTGCGCTTATAAGAAACAGGTTCAACAGCATTGTAAGGGAGCTCAATATCGATTTTGATATAGCTTCTGTTCTTGACGAAACCGAAAGGCGCATCAATGAAGAAAAGGACGAAGATTTTACCGCTTCGCGCGGCGAATATCTTTCTGCGCGCGTAATGGCAGAGGTGCTCGGCGCAAAATTCATAGATGCCGAAGATGTGATTTTCTTCGATAAAAATGGCGCATACGATGCCGAAAAATCGGATAAAGCCATAAACGAAGCCGTGCGCGGCGTTGAAAAGGCAGTTTTTCCCGGCTTTTACGGCAAGGGCGTAAACGGTAAGGTTAAAACATTTTCCCGCGGCGGTTCAGATATCTCGGGTGCGATTGTTGCGCGCGCAGTAAATGCAACTTTATACGAAAACTGGACGGACGTAAGCGGTTTCCTTGCCTGCGACCCCAGAATAGTAGACAGTCCCAAGCGCATAAAAGCCCTTTCGTATAAGGAGCTCCGCGAGCTTTCCTATATGGGCGCTAACGTGCTTCATTCGGAATCTATTTTCCCCGTACGCAAGGCCAACATACCCATTCACATAAAAAATACTTTCCGCCCCGAAGACGACGGCACGCTCATTCAGCCCAGCGTTTACTATACCCCCAGCGGCAACACGGTAACGGGCATTGCGGGTAAAAAAGGCTTCACCGTTATATTTATTGAAAAATCTCTGATGAACTATCAGATAGGTTTCATTCGCAAAGTGCTTTCCGTGCTCGAAGATGCGGGCGTGCCCGTAGAACACATTCCTTCGGGTATTGATACTATGTCCGTCGTAATTGAAAGCGCGGCGCTTAAAGACGGCAAGCTTGAAACAATTCTTCAGGGCATAAAAGAAGCCGTTTCGCCCGATACTTTAAGGGTAACCGAAGATATTGCGCTCATTGCTACCGTTGGTCACGGAATGTCATCTTCGGTAGGTACTTCTGCAAGACTTTTCAAGGCAATGGCAGAAGCTAAAATCAACGTCAAAATGATAGACCAGGGTTCTTCGGAACTCAACATCATAGTAGGCGTAAAAAACGAGGATTGCGAAAATTGTATTCGTGCAATATACCGCGAATTCTTCGGAAATTAAATGTTTGCAAAAAATAAAGGCAGATGCCATTCGGCATCTGCCTTAAAATTTATATGCTAAAGTATATAAATTCAGCTTTAATTTTTTAGTCAAAAATTGCATTTTATAAAATTACCCCGCACATATGCCGCAACTAATCGCGAAAACGCCTTTTGCCTGTTATGCTGTCTACGGTAATTTTAACAACGGCGGTAATGTCTTTTGACGCGCATTCCTGTGCGCTGTATCCTTGCATTCCGCAGTGTTTTAACAAAAGTTCAAGTCCCTTAACAATTTCGTCGCCGTAAACTCTTTCCGCCGTTCCGAATGCAATAACGCTTTTATAGTCTGCGGTTACGCTGTGTCCCGTATCTTTGTAACTGGTAAGTATGTCTGTTTCAAAGCATACTTTCGGGTTTTTATTTATAAGCTCTAACTTTTTTCCTTCTTTTGCGCAGTGAAAATACACATAAAGTCGGCCGTCAGTTTGCTCCCATCCGAAAGAAAGGGGGACAACGTAAGGGTACGGTTCGTCGTGCAAGGCAAGCCTTATAGTCTGGCATTCGTCCAATAATTTTATAATTTCGCCGCGGTCTTTAATTTCTCGGTCTGCTTTTCTCATATCAGCCTCTTACTTATTTTATTGTTTAATTATATATTCTGCTTGTGAGTATGTCAATGCCTTGCAAAGTTGTTTTGAAATATTTAAGTTTTTATATAAGCCCGCTGCAGCGTTAATAAG
>CAJLLH010000016.1 GCA_905207385.1 uncultured Eubacteriales bacterium | reverse complement strand
AACAGCGACGTCTATAGCCACAAGCACGGGTCCCCACCACGCAAATACCGCGGGTTTTACCGTGGGGTCGAAATTGCAGGCGTTCCACGTATCCACAATGGTATACAGAATGTTGTGCGCCGCAGTTCTGGCACAACTCATATCGGTACTGTCTGTAGTTTTCAGCGCGCCCTGCATTGATGCGTTGAGCCACAAATCATTTCCCGCGCGCACGCCCTGACGCACGTCCATGCCGCCCAAATCGCCGGGTTTGGCGCAATAGTCAGTTATGACAGAGCCCTGAAAGCCCCATTCTTCGCGCAATATCTGCACGTTGAGCGCATAATTTGCGCCCGCCCAGACGCAGCCGATGCGGTTGAACGCCGTCATTACAGCGTTTGCACCGCCTTCCTTTACGGCTATTTCAAACGGCTTAAGATAATTTTCGCGGAAGTTCTGTTCGGTAAACCACGTATTTACCTTAAGGGGATTGGGACCCATTTCGCTTGCCGCAAAATGCTTGATGTAGCAATAAAGCCCTTCCGATTTTGCGCCTGTTATAACGTTTGCCGCCATTTTGCCGCTTAAAACGGCATCTTCGGAGTAATATTCATAATTGCGCGCCGTATACGCCGACCTGTGCAGGTTTACCCCGGGCGCGTACCAACCTTTAAGATTTGTAACGCGCGCCTGCTCGCCCATTGACTGACCCATTCGGTACATAAGGTCCTGATTCCACGAACAACCCAAAGTAGTTTCGCTGGGGAACGCCGTCCAAGTTTCTTTATCCGTTTCGCCGCTCCAGTTGCCCGTAAGCGAGTTGGCATTGAAACCTGCGGGGCCGTCGTAATCGGCAAATTTAGGCTTGCCTATAGATTCAACCGCCTCTGTGTGAAATCCTCCGAATTCAACAAGCGATTTCAGCTCGTCAAGGCTCATCTGGTTCAGAAGAAGATCCCACTTGTCGCTGTTATAGTCGGCAAGCTCCTTCATAAGTTCTTCGTCGAACACCAGCTTTTCGCCGCTTTTTAAAGGATCGTTGCCGTTGAGCTGTTTAAGCGTGGCGTTTTTATAGGTATATTGCTCGTTGCCGCTTTCGTCTTTGCCGTTGCTTACCCTTATTTTTGTAAGGCGCAAGCCGTTCTCTTGTTCAGTTACGGGCATCTTATCTGTATTGTATACAGAATTGAGCGTTTTTGACGCACTGTCTATTTCGGACTTATCGGTAGGGTCGGCTGCCCTTTCCGCGGGGAAAGTGCCTTCAAAATCGGCGCGGGTAAGATATTTCTGGGTTATGCCCACCGTACTGCCGTCTGTAGGCACGTTCATATACGCGTTTTCGCCCGTAAAGCGGTTTTCAACCGTATTGCCGCTGACGGGATCTTTGCTGAAAATTATATCTTCGTCAACCAAATATTCCGCGGTAACGTAATTGCCTTTGGCTAACGTATGCGAATCGGTGCGCAGTTGCAGCGAGTAAATTCCTTCCTCGAGAATGTACGCGCCCTTTCCGCCGTTGGCGTAAATGCTGTAAGACGCCATATCATACGACGAAAACGAAAGCTGCACGTCCTGATATCCGCCGGGCGCAATTTCGTCCGTCTTTACAAAATCGACAAGGTTTACTTCTGCCTTTTCTATGCCGCTTTCTTCATAATAAGGCGGAATGTAGTAAAGCTCGACCACGTCTTTGCCCGCCACGGTGCCGTTATTGGTAACGCGGACGGTAAAGGTTACCTCGCTGTTTTGTTGCAGAGAGCCGCCTTTTTCCATAGTAGTATCCGTTATCTGCCAGCTGAAATCGGTATAAGACAAACCGTAGCCGAAAGGATACTGCACAACGCCTTCGTAACCTTTGCCGTAAGTGTTATCAACGTTGTTGAAATAGCCTTCGGCATCGGCGGTTTCGTACCATTTGTAACCTATATAAATATCTTCGCTGTATTGCAGATGACCTTTGCCCGTGTACTGTTCGGCAGCGTACGTGTTTGCATATGCGGGGTCGTACTGCGGGGAATAAACGTAGGTATCGGTAAGCTTGCCCGAAGGGTTTACTTCGCCGCTTAAAACCATGGCGACAGACCTTGCCGCCGATTGACCCGTATAACCGATGCTGAGCGCGGCGTCTATATTTTCATCCTCGAGGAAGCCCGCGTGCATCGCGTTGCCTGTATTTAATATGACTATTACTTTGCCGTCGGCAAAGGTAGTTTTAATCTGTTCGAGCAGCCGCTCTTCTTCCTTTGAAATATCGAGGTACGTTCTGCTTTTGTCGTCTGCCTGTTCTTTGGGTATTTCGCCTATGTTTTCACCGCCGTTGCGGCTTATGACCATAATGGCAACGTCGGACTGCCGCCTTGCCTCCGCCATTTTGGCGTTTACTTCTTCAAAGGGAGGCTCTGCAAGATTGTAAGCGTTATCCTTTTTTGTGCCGCGTTCGAAATCAAAATTTTCGTACACGGAAGCGAGGTCCTTGTTATAGGTGAAGCCGCTTTCTTCAAGAGCCTGCGTAAGCGTAACCTGCCTTGAGGGAGAAATTGTGGAAGAACCGCTTCCCACGCCCTTCATCATAAAGCCCTGATCGTAAGCGCCTATGCCGAAAAGGTTTACCGTGCGCTCCTTTTCGTCAGTCATATCCAAAGGCAAAGCGTTATTTTCGTTGCGGAGCAACACAACGCTTTCATTGCCCATTTCCACGCACAGCTCGTCGCCTTCTTTAAGCACGCGCTGCAATTCGGCGTCGTCCGCGCTGAAATTATCGCCCGTACCCGCCAGAAATGATGTAATGGGTTGTTTATATATGTAAGCAAAAATATTGCCTATTATCAACGCAACCAATATAACGCCCATAACAAAAAAACATATGATTTTTTTTGCTGTACCGTATTTCATCGTTGAAACATACTCCTGTAGTTATAAATAAGTTACGGGGTCTGCCCCTTTCAGTTCAGCTTCGCCGTAACCGAGATAATTGAGTAAAGCTTTGCAACTGTCCGTTGCTATTTCGGTCAGGCCCGCACCGTTGTAATGAACAAGCCCGTACCTGTCCCCAAGCATATAGTCGGGGCGCTCGTTATGGTAATTCATCGCCCTGACATTAATCATTATAATGTCATCGTTTTCGCGGGCAAGTTCGGTTTTCGCCGCCGCAATTCTTGCAACGTCCTCTTCCGTAGTAAGCTCAACCTTTCCGTCGTTTATGCTTTTTACATCCAGCCCCGTCTGCAACAGCGCGCCGAAGGCAAAACCGAATTGAGACTTAAGAGCGTTATGGAAACTTAAATAGCGGCTTTTATAATCTTCCCGCGAGGTAGACAAGGTATCCGTTTCGCCCTGAAACATAACATAAAAACAGCGCCCGACTTTATAGCGTCTGCTTTTGTTAAGATAATCAAGGCACGCCCTGTATTTTGCGACTATGCTGTTGTACATCGGCTGATTTTCAACGAAAAAGGATATATCCCTTCCGCCGTGCGCGGCGTGCACCGCCACTATTCTGCGACCCGTTGCCCGCACGTATTCAAGGCAGAATTGAGGGACTATGCTCGAGCCTGAGGAAACTTCAAGCTGACCGTCGCCCTCGCCGAACGTTTCACCCACGGGATTTTTTAATTCGGTAAGGCGGTTATCTGAATATTTGTATTCATACGCGTAACCTTCGGGAATTTCAACGTCCAGAATTTCCGTTTCCCTGCCAACCATATTCGACTGACCTGTAAAAAGGACTACGTCTACCTCTTCGCACCGAATATTGCAGGCGGCGAAGCACAACCCCGCAAGCGCGGCTGACATACACGCAAGAAGCAGAGCCACGCCATTTCTGCATTTTTTTAATATACTCATTATCCGATTACTCCGATAAAACGCACGCCGACAGCACATTCAAGGTCTTTTTGAAAGGCTTTGACCGAACAGCCACTGTATAAGCCCTTGCGTCTTTAAAGCCTTGTTCCAGATATCGTGCCCTGAACCTTCGTACTCGACATATATGATATTGTCATTGTTCAGACGCTCAAGTTCAGACACCATCTTTACAGTGCCGTCTGCGGGAACTACCGCATCAGCCGTGCCGTGGAAGGTATAAATGGGGATATCTTTAATAAGTTCTGCCTTGGAAACGTCGCAACCGCCGCAGATGGGTACTGCCGCCGCAATAAAGTCGCCGTGCCTTACAAGCAAATCCCACGTGGCGTAACCGCCCATAGACATTCCCATTGAATATATTCTGTTTTCGTCCGTGTTGTAGATATCCGTTGTATATTTAAGAATTTTAAGCACAGAAGAAAGCGGCTTTGATTCTGCAATTTTTTGCGTTGAATACCGGCAGTCTGACCACGATGGCACATCTACCCACTTATAATTTTCGGGGCATTGCGGCGCAATTACTATAGCGTTCAAAGACGGACTGTCTTCCGCAAAAATATAATCAAGCCCCGCATAAGAAAGCTGACTGCAATTATCGTCGCCGCGCTCGCCCGCACCGTGAAAGAACAACAGAACGGGCATAGGATTTTGGCTTTTTGCGCCGCTTTCGGGAACGTATATGCGGTATTTCATTGAAAAATCGCCGTCGCTGAAGCTCATTGCCTGAAAAGTTGCCCCGCCTATTGTTATTTCTTCCTTTTGCTCTTCACTGATTACAGCGCCATTCAGCTCGTAGGCGTCAAGCCCGTCGGGATAAAAGGAGTATTGTCGGCACGCGGCAAGCGCAATAAGGCTTGCCGCCGCCAACAACGCGGGAATTGTTTTAACAATTTTTTTAACTGATTTCACTCGACCTGAGGTTGTTTGGTTATCGGCTCTTCCGATTTTTTACGCTTTGCGTGAATTACCAACGAAGCAACCAGCATACCCGCGCTTGCCGCCGCAAGTACGCCTACCGTTACGTCTATGGCGATAACGGCGGTCTTCCACCAGGGCGTTACGCTTATGACGTAGGTGTTCCTGTCGAAATTATTCATTGCGTTGGTGCGCACAACGTTGTATATAAGGCGCTTTGTAGCGTTTCTTACAGCCTGCATAACGGCGGCGTTGTCTTTGTATTTTTCAAGCTCGGCGGCAAATTCGTTGTTGGCGTCGAAGGAATCAGTTCCCGCCATTACGCCGTCAAGGAGCGACATGCCGCTGCTCTTTGTTACCCAGTCGGATATGGTTATGCCGTCGTAACCCCATTCGCCGCGAAGAATATCAGTCATCATTTCTTTGCAGGCGCCGTTCCACTTTGTGCCTATTCGGGTGTAAGCGCTCATCGTTGCGTTTGCGCCGCCGTCTTTGAATACTATTTCAAACGCGCGCAGATAAATTTCTCTGCTGGCTTGTTCGTTGGACCATACTCCGCAGTTAATTCTGTTGGTTTCCATATCGTTGAGCGCAAAATGCTTGGCGTACGCCATGCAGCCTTTGGACTGTATGCCTATTGTTTCGTAAGCTTCGCATACGCCTGCAAGATAGGGGTCTTCCGAAGGATATTCAAACGCACGGCCGCCGAAAGGCGAGCGGTGCATGTTTACGCCCGGTCCGTAAATGCCGTTGTAGCCGAGGTAGAGCATATCTTCGCTCTTGTGCTCGCCAACGCGCTGGGCTATGTCGGTATCGAACGAGGCGGCAAGTATGCCCGCGCACGGGTAAGCCACGAACACAAAGCCGTTTTCTTCAATAAGCTCCTGATTGGGTACGGAGAATATATATTTGGTGTCTTCGCGCTTGGTTATGCCAACGGGACCGTTTTCCTGATATGATTCGGGAAGAGCGATAGATACTGCGCCGTGTATTTTATGGAACGAAGAGGAAACCATGGCTATCTGTTCGCTCTGAGACATCTGGTCAAGCAGTTCGTCCCAAGCCGTCTGCCATTCGTCGTTCCAGCCCTCGCTGCGCTCGTCCAAAGGAGCGTTGATAAAGTCGAAGGCAACCCTGTCGCCGCTGTTTACGTCGGCAACCTTTACGCCCTGAGATACTTTTGTGCCGTTAAGCTGCTGATATTCGGGCATGGTGTAGCCCGTATCGTCGGGCACGGTATCGCGCTTGAGGTCTTCAGCCATTTCCTTGTTGAGCACAAGCTTTGCCGCTTCCGCGGGGTAAGTTTTGTCCCAGTCGCTGCGGGAAAGATAGGTAACGCTGTTTGTGCCTCTGTTTTCGTACTTGTTTATATCGCCGCTGTCAAGACGGTTTGTGATTTTTTCGCCCGTAACTTCAGATACGGAATAGGTTGAAAAATCTTCTTCGCAATAAATTGCGGCAGCCGAAGTCTGGTCGGATACGCAGCCTGTGGAGAGGTTTCCGCCCATCAACTCGTCAGTTTCCGCGCCGAGAATTTTGTTGAGCGCGGCGTGCGCGTTTGCCGCCACGGTAAGATAGTAGTCGCCCTCTTCAAGTATATAAGTTTTCTGCACGTTGGCGTCGTAAGTTTTGAAATTATCTTCCTCTACCTTTATGGTAAGGGTCTGATAGCCGCCGTCCGCCTTAAGGGTATCCGTCTTTGCATAGCCCACAAGCTCAACGGCAGATTTTTCAATTCCGTTCTTTTTATCGTAGTCGGTATAAGGTTTCTGCAGATATACCTGCACCACCTCTTTGCCGTCAACGTCGCCCGTGTTCGTAACAGTTACGCTTACGTTGTAGTAGTATGCGCCGTCGCTGTCGCGAAGTCTTTCAGAAACGCTGAAATCGCTGTATTCGAATGTTGTGTAAGAAAGTCCGTAACCGAAGGGGAAAGCCACTTCGGAAGCATAGTCCCAGCCGTCTTCCGACATCTTCGCGCCCGCAGAAGAGCTTGCATTGCCTTCGCCGTTCACGCAGTCGGCATACCTCGTTTCATAATAGCGGTAACCTACGTAAATTCCTTCCTGATAAACCATGTACCTGCCGTAGTAGTCCTGCTTGGCGTTAGGTCTGTCACCGTAGCCTTCGCCGTTCAAAAGACTGTCGTTACCGTAAAGGTAGTTGCCGTCGTTTACAGTTGCGGGCGCGCTGTTAAGGTCGTATGCCCACGTATCGGGCAATCTGCCTGAGGGGTTGATTTCGCCTTTCAGTATATCGGCAACCGCATTGATGCCCGTCGAACCCGGCTGACCTATCCACATGCAGGCGTCTATGCCCTCGTAATAAGCCGCCACGTCCTTCATCTGTACGGGGTTGCCCGTGTTGAGAAGAAGAACCACTTTTTTGAAAGTGCCCTCGTTTTTAAGGCGCACCACATTGTTAAGAAGTTCGTCTTCCTCGTCGGAAAGACCCAAATAACCGCCCTCCGCAGAGGTGTTTTCCATATTGTTGTTGTCGTTGTCGCCGACAAAGTCGTCTTTGTTTTTGTAGTTATAGTGCAAGTCGGAATATTCCCCGCCGAGGCGCGAAAGCGTAACTATTGCCACGTCGCCGTACTGCGCAAAGGAACTGCCCGCATTATTTTCAATTATCTGCCAGGGGGCTTCGTTTACCTCCCACTGCTGCCAGGGAACGCACTGCCACGTGGGGTGAGTCATTTTGTAATCTTTTGCCGCGCCGCTTTCGTATACGTCCCAGAGCGTTCCGTTGACTTCAAACCCGCGCGATGTAAGCGCGTCTTTAAGCGTTACCGTTCTGTCGTCGCCCTTAAGAACGTCGTATGTGCGCGACCAGCCCGAACCTGAACCCGATTCAACAAGGCTTACCGAAGCGTGGCCGAAACAGCTTACCTTTTCGCCGCCGTCAAGGGGCAGAGCGTTGCTTTTGTTCCATAACAAAACAGTGCCTGCGCCCGCCGCTTCCTCTATCATTGCGGCGTCTTCTTTGTAACGTTCTTCGCCGCTTTGTTTGCTTTTATCGTAATCGGAAGAAAAATATACATCGTCGGAAGCGTTAACCGCCTTCTTAGTTCCGACGCCGAAAGTCATGTTTATTGCGTTCTCGTTTTTGAATGCTATGCTGGTACCTATTATCAACGCAACCATAAGTATGCAGAATATTGCCGTCAGAACCGTCCACAATACTCTGGAAAATAATCTTTTCATTCTGCGCTCCTGCTATCAAATAAAATCTGTAATTTCGTAATAAGCTTTTTTGGGTCTGTGGTTGGATTTGAAAATGTAGTTCTTTTTCTCGGAAGTATCCACCGCTCCCCACAGCGTAACGCTTGTTACCGTGCCCGCGCCTTCCTTCCACGGGGTTGAATATTTGCGGCATATATCAAAAATTTTGCCGTAAAGTTCGGCTTGCTCCTTTTCCTTGCCGAACAGCGATTTGCCGACTATTACTTCAAGTTCGGTCAGATGTACGTCAAGGCCAAGCCCCGTATATACTTTTATCGCGTCCTCGATATTTTTTACGAACGCGTCCTTATCCTCTTTATAGTCGCTCAGCCAGTAATGTCCCTGCATGCCTATTCCGTCTATGCGCACGCCGTCGGCCTGCATGTCCTTTACCATCTGCACGCACGCGTCGCGTTTGTTGGGGATATGCATGAACCAGTCGTTATAAAACAGCTGCATATCGTCGTAGCCGTATTCGCGGCAAACTTCATCCGCCGTGCTGAACGAACGCCAGATATAGTCGCGGCCGCACACGCCGTAAAAATCATAGCGCTTGGTTGTATGCCCGTCGCCGAAACGGTCGGGGTCGTTTTCGCGGCTTCTGTAAAACTCGCCGGAGGCGAGCTGCTCTTCAGTAGGGTCGTCCACAAGCGCCTCGTTAACGACATCCCAGCAATATATAACGTCGTCGCCGAAATGCGTCATTGTGTTTTCTATGCGCTCGTCGATAAGTTCCAGAACGCGCTCTTTATCCGTCGCCTCTTCTTCAAACCACGAAGGCACGTTCTGATACCATATAAGCGGATGACCGCGCACAATTTTATCATTCTGCCTTGCCCAGTTAACGATGTTGTCCGCCTCGGCGTAATTGTATTCGCCCTTTTCGCCCGGCTCCATTATGCCCCACTTCATTTCGTATTCGGGAGTAACGCTGTTGAAGTGGTTCAATATATCGCCGTAACTTTCTATTATGCTCTTTTTGCAACACGTACCTATGGGGAAATAGTCGCTGTACACATCGCAAAGGTAAGGCACAGGCTCGTAACTGCAACCGCTTATACTTATCAGTGCCGCAACGGTAAGCGCGGACAATGCTGTTAAGAACTTTTTGATTTTCATAAGTACACCTCTTAAAGAAATGGTTGCAGCGCAATGCTGCCTTAAGCTGCATCAGCTGCGGAGAACCCTTGAATAATATTTATAAAAGAGTTCTCCGCCGAGCCGATTGGTCAGAATTTTTAACTTTTATGCAACGGGCGTGCAAACCACGTTGCTTATGGTGATTGTAAGAGTATTATCCGCCGTTATGCTGGGTGAAGCGTTGAGCGCAAAGCGGAGCAGTCTGTTTGAATTTTTTACGTCATAAGTGAACTGCTGAGGCTGATCTGCCACGAAATCGGACAGCCAGGGGAAGGTGGCATTTTTGAACTGTACCCACTTGCCCGCGCGGTTGCTTGTTACGTCGCAGGTAAGGGTATAGTCGCCTGTGCCTTCGGGCAGGTAAACAAGAGTGTAGTTTTTGCCCGACTCGAGCTTATCGAAAGTAATCGATACCGTGCCGTCGTTGTAAACGGCTTCAACCACTCCCGCCGACGCATCGGTGTAGTAGTACCAGACGCCCGCTTTGGGAGGCTGGTTCTGGTTAGCAATCTTTTCAAGGTTGTAGCTGTCTTCCGAAGGATCTACGGGTTCTTCGGGTTCTTCAGGGTTCTGCTTTTCGGAAACTTCTATATCGCTGATTTTAAAGGTAAATATATTGTCCGCGCTTGCCGAAATGTAGGGGTTGAAATCGAACTTGACGGGTTTGCCCGCCTGAGCCGTTCCGCTGAAAGTAAATTCGGCGGGCTGGTTAGCCGTGAGCGTGAGCCAGGAAGACTGACCGTAAGTTGCGTTGAGCACCTGTACCTTTTTATTGTCGGAATCGTTGCAGTCTTTATTAAGCGTTATGGTAGCCTTGAACGTGAAGGGCTTGCCGTCTTCGATATCGGGCTGGTATACAAGTCTGTACTGCTTGCCGCCCTGCATTTTGGTGAACGAGAACGTTACCGCTCCGTCAGCGTGTTCCGCCTGAGCAATTGCGTACTGGCCGTCTTCAGCGTCGGTATAGTAATACCACTTGCCCGCTTCGGCGGGATTATTCTGGTCGGAAAGCTTTTCAAGCTGATACAAATCTGCGGGAGGTTCGGGTTCGGCTTCGGTTAAAACAAAGTCCGTAACCTTAAGTTCAAATTCGTTGCAAGGCTGAATTACAAACTTCAAAGGCTTTACGTTAGCGCCTGCGGGATAAGAAATTTCGTAAGTTTTTGCAGTTTGGGCGCCGCTTTCAAGCGTCATCCATTCAGCGCCCGCACCGTTTGCGCCATAGTTCATAAACTGAATTATTTTGCTGCCTTCGGTTGTGCCGCACGTTTTGTTTACAGTTATATTGAAAGTAAGTTTGTAAGTTTTGCCCGCCTCTATTTCGGGAAGATATACAAGGCGCAGTTCCGAACTGATTTTGGGTGCAGAGAAGCTGAGCGCGCCATAGTTATAATTCTTTGCAGAGATATCGTAAGAAGATTCTTCGCCTTTAAGCCAATAGTTCCACGTTGCGGAAGCCGTAGGCACGTTGTGGTCTGTAATCTTCTGAAGTTCGTAGCCGTTGCTGTCGGAAACAGTGAAATCGCTTACGGTAAGAGTGTACTTTTCACCCTGAGCTATTTGCGCGGGCGCAATCTTGAAGCCCATGGCAGCTCCGCCGTCTATTTCGCCTTCGAATACGTATTCGGTAGCGGTGTTTGCCTCTATCGCAACGGGAACAAATTCATCGCCCGCCCATACCCAGAGGGTTGCGTTTTCGGCAGTGCTTGCCGCGCTGAAAGTTATTTTGCAGCTGAAAGTATACTTTTCGCCCTTGGGCACGTCGGGCAGATATACAAGGCGATAATCTTTATCGGCAGTCATTTCGGTGAAAGATAAAGTTACCACTCCGCCGCTGTTGCCGCTGTCGCCCGTTATGGCGTACTCGCCTTCCGCCGCGTCGGTGTACAAGCCCCATACGCCTGCATTTTTAATGTCTGCAAGGTCGGAAATTATTTCAAGTTCTACGGGTTTTGCCTTTACGGTGATTGCGCAGGCTGCTTCGGTATTGTTTACTTTTGCTTTTACCGTAGCTGTGCCTTCGCCTACCGCCTTTACAACACCCTTATCGGATACGGTAACGACGGACGAATTATCCGAGCTCCATTCCACTGCGGCGTTTTCAACCACTTTGTCAAATTCCTTTACGGTAGCTTCAAGGGTGAATTCTTCGCCGTTTATAAGAGTTTTTTCCGTAGCGCTGAGGGTAAGTTCCCTTTCGCCTACCTCTACCTCGCAGGTAGCCTTTCTGCCGCCCGCATTTGCCGTAATGGTTGCCGTGCCAGCCTTTTTGGCCGTTACGCAACCGAGCTGAGTTACGGAAGCTATGTCGCCGTCGCTTGTTGACCAGCTTACAGATTGACCTTCTTCAAGGTCTTTAACCGTTAAGTCGTACCTGTCGCCAACGCACAAAGCTATTTCGGAATCGCTGAGCGTTATGGCTTCAGACGTTACGCATCCGGAAAAAATTCCGCTTACCGCGCCGAACATCACTATCGCCGCAAAAAATACGGCAAACATTTTTATTAGATTGGATTGTCTGCTTTTCATTATTTTACCCTCCTGCACAAGCAATGGTTATCGCAAACGTCTGCGCTTACTCGAAATCGCCGAACGTAGCGATTGCGTCGTAAGCCATTTTAGGTGTAAGGTCCTGATTGAAAATGTGGCTGGTCGTAGACCCGTCGTCAGCCGCGCCCCAGAAGGTTATGCCCGTTACGTAACCTGCGCCCTCTTTCCAGGGAGGAAGTTTCTTTGAATATTTGCGGCAGATTCTGAATATTTCGCTGTACATTTCCGCCTGATCCTTTTCCTGCTGCTCGGTAAGCTTGCCGTCCGTTGCGCTTTTTACGGTTATTTCAAGTTCGGTAAGCTGGAAATCGAGTCCGAGACCCGTATACGCCTGTATAGCCGTTTCAAAGTTTGTAAGCCACTTTTCTTTGTCTGCAGTGTAAGATTCAAGCGTGTAGTGCGCCTGTTCGCCTATGCCGTCTATGCGAATGCCGCCCTGCTGCAAATCGTGTATCATGCGCAGGCAGGCGTCGCGCTTCATGGGATTTGTAAGGTCGTAATCGTTATAGAACAAATCCATATCGTCGTAGCCGAATTCGCGGCAGGCGTCATCTGCCATCTGGAAAGCCTGCTGAATAAAATCTTCGCCTATAACCTTTTCCCAGTCAAGACGCCAGTACACAGTTTCGCCCGTGCCGGGGTCTTCCTGGTCCTTGCCAAAATGCCTTGCGTCGTTTTCGCCGTTGCGGTAAATGTCGCCCTCTTCTATCATTTTCTTGGTAAGAGGTTTTTCCGCGTCGTCCCAAGGGATAAGCGCTTCGTTTACAACGTCCCAGCAATAAACAGTTTCATCGCCGTACTGTTCCATAGCCGAGTAGATGCGGTTGCGCATTACTTCAAGGCCGAGTTCCCTGTTTTCTTCAGTTTCGCCTATCCTCAGCTCCCTGCCGTTTACGGTATGCGTTACGGGCTGCCCGTTTTCGTCCATCTGGCACTTGTTGCCGAGCTTATCGTGCACCCACTTGGGTGTGCTCTGGTACCATATAAGGCAATGACCGCGCACGCCCATGTCGTTCTGCGAAGCAAGATTGATAAAGTTGTTTACGCTGGTGTTGTGGTACTCGCCTTCGGGATATTCCGTCCTGTTCCACTTCATATCGTATTCCGGCGATACGCTGTTGAAATTGGAAATAATGCTTTTCTGGTTTTCAAACGTAGAACCCTTGCCGCTTACGCCTACCACAAAGTAGTCCTTGTAAATTTCGGCAAGTCCGCCTTCACGCAAAACCGCTTCACCTTCGTCGCGGTTAACTTCTTCAAGGTCGATATTTTCCACCTTGTAGCCGCCGTCGGTATCCGCAAATTCGCATGCGGCAAACATGCCCGAAGCCGTGCAAAGCATTGTAATCGCCAGACCGGATATGGCGATGCGCTTTAAAACACTTGTCCTTTTGTTTAACATCTTATTTTCCTCCTGTTCTGTCGAACATTATTTTTTGTAATATTTAGAGTATAATTCAGAGCATGCACATCTGTTAATATGCTCCGCAATTATAATTTACGGGTTAAAAATAAGTAATCTCATTTACAGCGGCTTTAGGATTGCCCTCTGCATCGAAAAGATATTTGCAGTTGCGTTCGCTGTCTTTGACGCCCCAGGTGGTAACGCTGGTTACGCAGCCCGCGCCGCTTTTCCAAGGCTTTGAATATTTGCGGCATACGTCAAAAATTTTGCCGTACATTTCAGCCTGCAACTTTTCGGTTTCTTCCGAAAGCTGTTTTTCGCCCGTATCTATGTCGAGTTCGGTGATATGAACGTCCAGTCCGAGCCCCGTATACGCCTTAACCGCCGCTTCAAAATCTTTTATCCAACCCCTTTTGTCTGAAGTGTAGGAAGAAAGCGAGTAATGCGCCTGCATGCCTATGCCGTCTATGCGCACGCCTTCCGCCTGCAATTCTTTTACCATCTGCACGCACGCGTCGCGCTTTCTCGGCTGATTTAAAAGATAGTCGTTATAAAACAGCTGCATTTCGGTATAACCATTTTCGTCGCACACCTGCGCCGCCGTTCTGAACGCCTGAGCGATATAGTCATCTCCGCATACGGCATACCAGTCGAACACGTCTTCGCGCGCAAAATGACGCTCGTCGTCTTTGGCGTTGCGGTATAAGTTTCCGCTTTCAAGCTGTTCTTCGGTGATGCTGTCGTGCAAAGCTTCGTTAACAACGTCCCAGCAGTATATATTTTCGTCGCCGAAATGCGTCATCGTTTTGCGTATGTGGCTGTCTATAAGGTCCAACGCGGTCTGTTTATCCACCGCCGCCTTTGTAACCCAGTCGGGAACGTTTCTGTACCATACGAGGCAATGCCCGCGCACGGACACGTCCTGCTCCGACGCCCATTGCATCAATCTGT
>CAJLLH010000015.1 GCA_905207385.1 uncultured Eubacteriales bacterium | reverse complement strand
CCTCGTATGCTTTGGCCTCGGCATCCTTCTGCCGACGGATCAGGTCTGCTTCTGCTTCCTTTTCCGCCCGGTACTTCATGGCGTCTGCCTGCTTGCGCACCTCGGCGTCCAGCTTCCGTTCCTTCAGAGCAATTTCCTTTTCAGCCAGCTCTGCTTCCTTGACCTTTCTTGCAATATCGGCATCCGACCGGGTGATTTCGATGGTCTTCCGCTGATTTTCCTGCTGAATGCTGTACGCCGCATCGGCTTCGGAAAGCGGAAACGTGTGCGTTATGAGCGGAGATAAGTCAATTTTGCCTTCGGAAATAAGCCTTAGTATTTCCGCGCAGTCGCAACCGTCTACGCCGCCCGTTTTAAAAGTAAGATTTTTGCCGTACATATCGGGCAGAGGCAGCGACATAGCCTCTTCGTAAAGCGCTGCTATTACGACTACGGCGTTAGGCCTTGCATACTTCCACGCCGCCTGAAAAGACTGCACAGTTCCGCCGCACTCAAGCACGCAATCTGCGCCGCCGCGAGAGAGATTTTTAATTAATTCGGGCATATCCTCGGGCGAAACCACTTCCGCTTCGGGAATGTACCGCTTTGCAAACGCGCGCCGAGCGGCACTTTTTTCGCAAATTATTATTTTTGAAGGGTTTTTAAGCCGCGCGCAAGCCGCCGCGCAAAGTCCCACGGGCCCCGCGCCTATTACAAGAATGCTGTCCCCCTGCTCCGCCTCGGCTATTTTTACAGCCCAGTAACCCGTAGCTAAAATATCGCCGGTAAACAGGGCGCGCTCGTCGCTGACCCCGTCGGGAATTTTTGTAAGACCAGTATCGGCGAACGGCACGCGGACATATTCGGCCTGACCGCCGTCTATGCGGCAACCAAGCGCCCAACCGCCGTCTTTATCGGTACAGTTATTGACGTATCCGCGCCTGCAGAACCAGCATTCGCCGCAGAAAGTTTCAACGTTTACGCACACCCTGTCGCCTATTGAAACGTTGTGCACGGCTGAACCGACCTCTTCCACCACGCCGACCATTTCGTGCCCTACGGTAATTCCGGGCACTGCGCGGGGAACTGCGCCGCGCTTTATGTGCAAATCGCTTGTGCAAATGCTTGCAAGCGTAACCCTTACCACCGCGTCGCGGGAAGAAAGTATATGAGGCTTTTGCTTTTCTTCAAGCCTGAACTCGCCTTTTTTGATATATGTATACGCCAGCATAAGCGCCTCCCAAATTAACCCCGCAATATCAGCTTTTTAACGCTTTGAAAAAATTTATTACACTATAATTTTAAGTTAGCTTTTGCCCCTTGTCAACAGCTTTTTAAAAAATAGCGTTCCGCCGCAAAAATTTAGCCGCGCAAAACCATTTGATAAAAAATCATCTTAAAAATGCGGAACAAAATAAAAGGGCGTTCGCAAAACTGCGAGCACCCTTTACTGTTTTATTCGGCGGAAAAAAGTATGTAAACAGAAAAAATTCCGTTTTCGGCAGAAATCTTCAGGTCGCCGCCGTACTTTTCCACAATTCTGCTTACCGATTTCAGGCCGAAACCGTGGTAATTTTTATCCTTTTTGGTCGTAACGGGCAAGCCCGAATCGTCCAGAAGGACTTCGCCCGAAAAATAATTTTCAACCTCTATAGATATGAACGAATTTACGTTGCGCACGTTAATGCTTATCTCTCTTTTGCCCTCGTCCTCCGTCTTCATAACCGCTTCCACGGCGTTATCTATAAGGTTGCCGAAAAGTCCGTACAAATCGGCGTCGGTGATAAAGCCGAGGCGGGAACAGTCTGCAAGGCAGGTAAGGCTTATGCGGTTTTTTCTGCAGGATAGGCTTTTTTCGGTAAGTATCAAGTCGAGCGCGGCATTGCCGGTTTTTACGGGCGAATCGTAAATGTTTACTATATTTTCAAGGTCCTTTATGTACTCTTCGTCTATGGTGCGCTTTTGGGTATATTCCCTTATCTGGTGCTTTAAGTCGTGGCATTTAAGGTTTAAAAGCATAATATTTTCGTTGCTCTGGCGGTACTGCTCTTCCGACTGGTGCAAAAGCAAGGAAACCGTTTCCAGCTCTCTTTCAAGCTTTTTCTGAACGCACATGCTGACCTGAATGTAAAGAATAAGCATACAGCAGATGAGGTTATATATGCAGGAAAGCACGACATATGTGCGGTTGTAACCTTCGGGTATGTACACGGTGACGGCGTTCATTACTATGTCCACCACAAGTATCAGCGCGGCGATTACGGCAATGGAAAAGTTGTTTATGCGGACATCTTCCCTGTTGATTTTTTTGCCGAACAATTTGTAAAGAACCCAGTAGGAAGCAAGATAAACTTCCACATAAACAAGCGCGGAAAACCACGAGCGCAGCGAAGTGAAATCGAATGTGAAAACTTCGTCGCCGTACATGCCGAGGGTAGGTTCTAAGGCAAGTTCTGAAGCCGTGGCTATAAGCGAATACAGCTCGTGCGCGAAATGTTGGGTGGTATACGCCGCTACGGCGAGAAAGAACACCTGTTTTGCGGGGATATCGTAGATGAACGCAAGCGACGCGGCGCATATGAAAAAGAGCACGAGAAACATCAAAGACGCATACCACGCCGAAAACGAAGCCACGGGATAAGCGTACCCCAGCGCAAGGCAGACAACCGCGCCCGCCGCCACGCGCAAAGCGTATTTGCCGCGCTTTTTCATGCGGAAAGAATACAGGTGCATAACGATGAGCAATTCGGCAATAAAAATAAATTTATATAAAAACAATTCCGTAAACTGATACATTGCCCGTTTACTCCTTCCCCGAATGACGGGCGAGGTATTCATTGAGGTCGTGCATGAATTCCTTTCTGCGCGGACGCGACATATTAAGCTGCTGACCCGCGACGGTAACCGTCTGACCGTCGGCGCGCGTTACATAGCGCAAGTTTACAAGATAACACTGGTTGCATAGCGAAAAACAGCCGTTACTGAGTTTTTCGCAAATCTTTTTCATAGTACCCGCCGAGGTGTAGCTGCCGTTCTTTGTATGATATATAACGGTGTGCGCGGCTATTTCGATAAAATATATATCGCGGACGTTTACCACTATGGTCTGGGTTTTGTTGCGTATTACCAAAGTATCGTCCACGTTTCGCGCTACGGCGTTGACGGCGCGGCGGAATTTAAGGGCAAAGCTGTAATATGATAGCGGTTTAACAATAAAATCAAGCGCGCCGACTTCGTAACCTTTCAGCGCGTACTGCGCAAGCGAAGTAACAAAAACAACCACTACGCTTGAATTCATTTCGCGAAGTTTGCGCGCGGCAGTCATTCCGTCCATTTCGGGCAACTGTATGTCCATGAGAATGATATCGTACAAATTGACGTCGCCGAACAAAAATCTTTCGGCAGAGCCGAAAGCCTCGACTGTATAGCCGAGGTCGTTTTCACGCATATATTCCGCAATGAATTGCTTTATCTGGCATACAATTGCCTCTTCGTCTTCTATTATAGCTATGCGTATCATACTATCACCATAATATCACGGGTTAAGCCGAGCGTCAATAACCGATAATCGGCAAATACCTATGGAAATTTTTCCATAGGTATTGCCGCATCACGCGATTATGCAATTTTTTTACTCTGCCGCAGTTACTTCAACGGGGGACATAAGTTCAAGGTAATCGAAGTTGCCGCAGCCGCCAGTTACAGTAATGACTATAGTGTTTTCGCCTGCAACCAAATCAACATTGGCAAGCCAGAAACTTTCGTACGTGGTCCAGTTTGCCGCGCCGACAGAAGCGAAAGACGCAGGCACAGCTACCTCTTTTCCGTTTACGGTGAGCGTGAGAATGTTTTCAGAAGGACTTGCACCCAAAGCCATCTGCATATAAAGCCCCGCCTTGCCATCTTCCGCAGCGTTTACTTTGAAAGTCAGCGTTGCGTTATAGTTGTTGCATATGTTGCCTATCGCCACGCCGCCGTCCGCCGTCGCCTCGTTGTTGACGGAAGGCAAGCCCGTGCTTCCCGCCGTAAATTCGGCATCTTCGCCGTTGAACTTGTAAGACTGTCCTTCGGTTATCGGCTCTTCGGGTTCTTCGGGCTCTTCTTTTGCCGCAGTAAGCTCTGCGGGGGAAACAAGTTTAATGCAGTCGAAATTGCCGCATCCCCCCGTTATGGTGAATGTTATGGTATTGTTGCCCGCTTTGAGGTCTACATTGGTTACCCAGAAATCTTCGAAAGTGGACCAGTCCGCCGTACCCTGAGGGGTATAGGTGAGATTTACGGGCACGCTTTCGCCGTTGACTTCAAGCGTAAATATGCCTACATAGTCGGTAACCGCGCCGAAAGCTATTGCCGCGTTCAAGGCTGCCGTGCAGTCCGCTGCAGCATAAATGCCGAAAGAAATTGTGGCGTTGTAGTTATTGAATACATTGCCGAGAGCCACTCCGCCGCTGGCATTAGCGTTTTCCTGCGGCGACATATTGCCGCTTCCGCCCGAAGTAAGCGTTGCGTTTTCGCTTTCAAACACGTATGTATCGCCTTCTGTAACGGGTTCGTCGGGCAGTTCTCCGATGTCCCCATCCGGTCTTTCAGCCTGCGCCGCGGTAAGCGTTCCGTTCTGATATATAAGGTCGAGCGAGCGTAAGTTGTAGCCCATGGTAGTGTTTTTATGCACCATCATAAAGGTATTAAGTCCGGGCTGAGCTTTCACGAAAGCGACGGTGCTGAACGTGTACGTTGCGTATACGCCTGCCGACGTATCGCCGGTGTAAACTACTGTATAGCCTTCAGTTTCAATCGGCTGGTCGTTAAACGTAAGCTCCCACAGGTCGGCAAAGCTTGAGCCGCCGCGGTTTACGCTTGTTTCAAGCGAGAGTTCAACATACGTTTCTTCCGTAGCCTCGAAAGACCATATTATAGTCTGCTGGGTATTTGCGCCGTCTATATAGCCGATGCATTTTTCATTTTCGGCATCGTTCCAGAGCGAGCCGCCGCCGGGATTGTACTTGAGAACTTTATCGTCGCCGCCCCAGATATTGAGCTTGTTCCAGCCGGTTACGTCTTTATTGAGGCAGTAGTACTTGTTGCTGTCGTAATCGGTGCACAAACCCTGCTCGTTTTTGTGGGTGCAGGTTTCGCGTCCGAGCGCGTCTGCCCACTCAAGCTCGACGGGGGTCATAAAGCGTATGTCCTGAATGTTGTACGCGCCCGAAGAGTTGGGATTGGTTATCACAATGTCGTTTACGCCCTCTTTCAGCGTTACGCAGCCGAGCCAGGAAGTTACAAAGTTTGTCCAGGCAGTAGCGCCCGCAGGCACTTCGGCGCGCGAATAGAAAGGTTCGCCGTTAACCGTTATGGGCGTTGCGCTTGTTATGAAATTAGATTCAGTCATTTCGGAAACGGTTGCGCCGAGGCATACAACCGTATCTTCGGGCGCGATAACGCGCCAGGTTATTTTCATATTGGCATTCTGGCTTACGCCGCCTATATGAGTGCCTTCTATAAACACGCCGCCTTCGCGGTTGACGCGCTCGTCAATGCCGCTTAAAACCATTTCAGAGCGTTCGCGACCCTCGCAGTCGGTTTCGTAACACTTTTCTTTACACTCTTCCTCCTCGCACGAAGGGTCGAGGCACAGCCCGCAGACAAAGCAGGCATGATTGCATACGTGCACCTCGGGTTCGTCCGGTTCGGAAGGCGTATCGGGGCGCTCCCAGTTGCCCTGCCATTCTTCATCCGTTCCCGGAGGGACATCGCCCGAATTTTCAGGCTTGCAGGCAGACAGACCGAAAGCGAGAACGACGGCAAGCACAGACGCCGCCAAAACTTTAATTCTTCTGTTCATCAGTTTTTTCCTCCTTATTCCTGCGACCTACCGCGATAAATGAATATACCGTCATCGCGACGCACAGCGCCGTTATGATGCCTACGCATATTTCTGCGGCGAGCAACGCCGTCTGCCACCAGGGCGTAATTTCAACTATGCGCATGCCCGACTTCATTCCGTTCATCGCAGAAGAATGAAGCTGGGAATACAGGTTGTTCTTTGCCGCCGTGCGTATTGCCTGGGCGACTACGGGGTTATCCGCATAGCTGCCGAAGCCGAGCTGGCGAAGGTCGCCGAGCCATATATCCTGACCTGCAACCACCGCCGCGGCAAGCACTTCCTGATGTCCGCTGCCCATAAAGCCGCCTACAGCCGCGTCCGTCATCACAGCGCCTTCAAAGCCCCATTCATTCCTTAATACTTCGGTAAGAAGTCCGCCGTGTACGCCCGTCCACGTTGTGCCTATTCTGTTGTAAGAGGACATAAGCCCTACCGTTTTGCAGTCTTCGTCTTCAACCGAATACTGGAAAGCTTTAAGGTAAATTTCGCGTATGGACTGTTCGTTAGCCCACGTGCATATGCCGTAGCGGTTGCGCTCCTGGTCGTTGAGCGCAAAGTGCTTGGTGTACGTTATGATGCCCATCTTTGAAAGCCCTTTAAGTTCGGCATTCAGCATAAGTCCGCTCAGAACTCCGTCCTCGGAGTAATATTCAAAGTTTCTGCCTCCGAAAGCGTTGCGGTGGATGTTTGCGCCCGGACCGTAGAGCGCGGCATAGCCGAGGTAATGCATCTCCATGCCGAACGCTTCGCCGAGCTGTTCAATAAGTTCGGTATTGTAAGTGCACGCCATGAGTATCTGACCGGGATAAGCAAAACTGCCTGCCACCTCCCTCAGTCCCGCAGGACCGTCGCCGACTTTTGCGCCGGGAGCATTTACCGAAGCCACGCCAGCAAGCTGCCTTGAACCGAGAAGAATTATTTCGCTCTGTTCGGCGAGGGTCATCTGGTCAAGGAGGTCGTTCCACATTTCGCTGTCGTAATCTTCATACATCAAATCTATAAGCGAAAGGCCGTTATCTGCGCCATATGTGGGCATCTTTGCTTCAGAATCGGAGGCAATTTCATTGCCGTACTGCATATCTGCAACCATTTCCTTATCGGTGCAGGTAAGGCTTACCGCCTCCGCAGGATAAGTGCCCGCCCAGTCGCTGCGCGAAAGGTAAGTTATCTTCTGGTCGGAAGTGTGTTCGTAAAGGTTGAGGTCCACATCATCGAACTGGTTTACTATGGGATAGTCGGTGGTTTCGCTCTTTGAATAAGTGGTAAAATCGTCCTCGGCAATTTTTATGTTATAAGTCATGTCCGCATTGCCGTTGCCGTCCATATATTGCGCATTTACCGCGCCTTTTCTGGCAATTATGTTGTTTACCGCCTGATGGCTGTCCTGCGCGCCTGTAAGGTAATAGTCGCCCTTTTCAAGTATGTAAGTGCCCGCGCCGTATGCGTCGTAAGATGTGAAATCGCGCAGGTCAACGGTTATTTCAAGCGTCTGGTCCTCGCCGGGGGCAAGCGTATCGGTCTTGGCAAAACCAACAAGCTCGACAGAGGCTTTTTCCACATTGTTTTCAACGTCGTATTGGGTGTAAGGCTTCTGCAGATAGAGCTGGAACACATCTTTGCCCGAATATTGCTCGCTTACGTTCTTTATGTTTACGCTTGCCGTAAATTTGCCGTTATTTTCAGAAACGGTAAAATCTTTCCATTCGAATTCGGCATAGCTTGAACCGTAACCGAAAGGCCAGGCTACTTCTTCGCCGTACGTCCATACATCCGCCGAATTTTTTGCGCCGAAAGAGCCTACGGCGTTGCCGTTGCCCATAACCATGTCTTCGTAGCGGGTTTCGTAGTACTTATAACCCACATAAATGCCTTCCTGATAAACTACGTACTTGGTGCTGTGCGCATACGTTTCGGTAGCGGGAACGCCTGCCGACTGAGCGTAGGTAAAGTTGCCCGTATTTACCGAAGAGGGCGCGCTGTAATTGTCGTACACGTAGGTGTCTGCGAGGTGTCCGTTAGGGTCGGCTTTACCGCAGAGCACGTTGCAAAGCGCGCGGTAAGAGCTTGTTCCGCCCGTACCCGACCACAGAATGGCGTCTACGGGGTACTTGGTTATTGTCTGGAACTGCATCGACGAACAGGTATTGAGAACAAGAACAATATTTTTAATCTTGCCCGCGTTTTTATATTCCGCAAGCAGTTCTAAAACGGATATTTCGTCCTCGGTCAAATCGAGGTAATTATTGTCTGTATAAGTTTCGTTCCTCTGCGAGGAATTTGCGGAGGTGTCGAAGTTGGTGTCGCCGTTTTCAGAGCCCAGCCTGGATATAATGAACACCGCGCTGTCGCCGTACTGCCCGACCGTGCTGTCCGCAACCTCCTTTATTTCGGAAGCGGGAGCTTCGTTCACGGAGTATTCCACATAGTTGAGGTCGCCGTCGGGGAAAGTATTGAACATATTTTTGGAATGCGACTGACCTACGATTTCGTAACGGCTGTAAAGCTGAGGATTGACCTCTATGCCCGAAGCATTTAAAAGATTGCGCAGCGTATCCGAAGTTTTGGGCTCGTTGTAGCCGCTTCCGTTGCCCGTTGTTATGTAGTTGGAAGAAAGCTGGCTTATGCCGAACAGCGATATTTTTGCGCCCGACTTTAAAGGCAGAGCAGAATTTTCGTTTTTAAGAAGAACGGTGCCTTCCGCATTGACGTCCGCCGCCACGCTTTTAAGGTAGTTGTAAAGCCCGTCCTTATTCCACTTCTGCTGGAATTCGTATTTGCCCGTTTCGGCATTGTAGTGCCAACGGTACTGCATGAAGTCTGACTTGTAGTAAAGCACGTCGGGAGTTTCGTTTTCGGAATCGTCGACGCGGATGTAAGGGTCTATGTTGAGGAATGAATTTATCCAGCCTGCATAACCCTGAGCTATATTGTCGCCTATTATAAGAATGGCAAGCAATATGGCAAAAAACATAGTTATAAGCCCCCAGAAAGAGCGACTTACAATTTTATTCAGAAACTTTTTCATTTGCCCCCTCCTTTGCGCATCGCAACCTTTTTATATATGAACAACGCAAGGGCAACCGCGAAGAGCACGGCAGTAACAACCGCACAGACGAAAATGAGGGTCTGCCACCACGTATCGAAGATAGTGGCAACCTGACCAGTCTGTCCGTTTACCTGCGCGAATACGTATTGTATGCCGAACACCGCGGCAAAAAAATAAAAACAAAGAATGCCGCAAGCCCCGGCCACTACTCCGCAGGGAATTTTTTCCAGAATTTTCTGCATTATTTCCTCCTTAAAACTGTAAAGCGGTCACATGCCGATCGTATCATCTGCCGCTGAACTGATTTTAACAGAGTACATTTTAATTACAATACGAAATACATATTTTGTATCGCCATTTTCATTTTCTGAAAAAAAACAAATTGCGCCGTCCGCCCCGCAGACGCACTGAATGACTGAACTGAAACAAGCTTTCCGCAACGGTTAAAGCTGCGCCTTACCCGCACCAATTATACAACAAAACCCGCCGTCGTTTCTCTGCCATAATTTTCCTTTTAAAATTTAAAAAGCTTTTTCGTAAGATTAAGCCAACGCAATAATCTCAGAACTCAATTCAAAGCCATCGCCCCCGCGGTTTGCATTTATTTTATTAAAAAATACTGCGGCGGCAGAAGATTTCTGCCGCCGCAAATCAATCATAAAACCATTCAAATGCCTTAAATTACTGTCTGCCCGCAATAATGTCTACGGGTTTGGAGCGCATAAGTCGGATAACAGGCACCGCTATGCCGACAACCATTGCTATAATGGCTACACCTGCAAGCACAAGAATTTGCCTTATGCCGAAAGGAATTACTGTAGCCGCGATTGAATAAGCCGCTATGATGCAGCTGTTGGCAAGCACGGCTCCGACCGCCGCCAACAGACAGGAAAGCGCTATGATTGTAACAACAAATATGCCGTTATTTATAGAAAAAATTGCGGCTACATCTCTTTTCCCCGCACCGAGCGCGCGAAGTATTCCTATCTCGCGCCGCTTTTCCTGCACAACGCCGCTTGCGTAGTACAATATCATCAAAGCTGAAAGCACAACCATTGCCACGGATACCCACGTAAAAAGCGGCTTTAATGTGCGCATATCGCGGTCTGCGCTTTCAACCATCTTGCCGGCCGCGCCGCCCGCATTAAACCTCCACGTTGCGTCATCGGAATAATAGTGCGAAGTTTTGGTTAAATCCATGCTTTTAATCATTGCCTGCCTGTCGGCACTGTATGGCATAAATACTTTATCGCACACGATATCGTAACTGACTATGCCGAGGCATTCTTCAAGCTCGGTCATCGACTGATTTGAAAGGTACAAAGATGTTTCTGAAATCTGCGACAACTCCGAGGAAATCGCCAATCCTACAAAATCAAGTGTTTTATCGAACTTAAGCTCGCCTTGTAAGTTATAAAATTTTACGTCTGCTCCATTTTTAAAGCTCTGCTGCGCCTGAGCGGCAATATCTTCGACAAGCTCATTTACAAAATCATCATAGCTTGCCCGCGGCTGGTACTCGTTTGCGCCCTGCGGACCTTTTTTATTTAATATGTAATAATAGTAGCTGTCGGGCTCATCGGCATAATATGAATAGTCTGCAAGCAGATGTTCGCGCACCTGCTCCCAGTTTTCTTCGGCAAAATCGCGTATCCTTTCCTTAAGCATATTCCGGAAATACACCGAACCGATGTGCAGCACCGCTTCATTGCCGTCCAGTTTTGAGCGTTCCTCGCCGTCCTTCCATAAAACAGTCCCGCCGTCATTGATATCGCCGAGTCTGCTGTATGACAGGCAGAAAACGCTGTCTAAATCGACAAAGAAACTGCCGTATTCCACGCCCGACAATTGACCTTCGTAATCTTCGTGTACGCGGTCGAGCGAGCCGTATACCTTGTCCAGACGGTCTGATTTAACGTTGCTTTTAAGAAATTCGTATTGTCTGAGCGTGAGCCCCTCGTAAGCGCTTTGCTTGCCTTCGACTTTTACATTTAAAGACACGTAATCGGCATTTATGGCGTCGAGAGAATTCACAAGCGCAACAGAACGGTCGTAAGCGTTTATAGTGTCCGCCACGCCGAGAATTGTAAATGCCAGAAGGCATATTAAGCAGCAAAGAACCAACCTTACGGGGCGCGCAACAAGCATTGCAGCGCCCATTCTGAACAAAGTTTTAAAAGGCATTCCGCCCCGTTTTTTTTACCGCTATCGGCGTTTCGTCGGCCGATATTGCGGGGGCAATTGCATTTTGACTGCAAGGCTGTTGATTTTTTTCGCCGATGTCGGAAATTATTTTACCGCTTTTAAGCTCTATTATACTGTCGCCGTATTTTTCCGCAGATTCTCTGTCGTGCGAAACAACCACTACAAGCGTGTTTTTGCTTATTTGCTTCAATAATTCAAATATAGTAGCGCCCGTTTCGGAATCGAGTGCGCCTGTAGGCTCGTCGCAAAGGAGCAGCTGCGGATTTTTGACTATTGCACGCGCTATGGCAACGCGTTGCTTTTGTCCCCCAGAAAGTCGGTTGGGTTTAACCTTTCCGTAATCTTCCAGCCCCACAGCTTTAAGCGCAGCGTATGTCTTTTTGTCGCCATCATTTACGCTCTGCAACGAAAGCGCCATGCCCACGTTATATTCCGCGGTGTATTCGTCGAAAAGGTTGTTTTCCTGAAACACAAAGCCGACTTTTCGGTTACGGTAATCGTCGTAATCTTTTTGCGTAAAACTTTTAAACGACCTACCGTTTACCGTTACGTCGCCGCCGTCGAAGTCGTCAAGTCCGCCCAGAATGTTCAAAAGCGTGGTCTTGCCGCAACCAGACTTGCCGAGTATAAACACCAGTCCCGCAGAGGGCAGCTCAAAGGACACGCCCTTAAGCGCCTCCACGGGCGGCATTTTTTTGAACGATATGTTTTTGTTGTGTTAATTAAATTTATTTCCATACTACCTTATCAATCATCGGGCATTAAATAAAGGTTAAATGCTTTACCAATGCGCTAACGGATATCGCCCGCTGTTGCCTCAATCGGAATTTTTGCAGAAAGCCTTGTTGAATGCGGCATATACCGCGTCGTTTATGCGTCTGAACTGCTCTTTGCCGACCTTGCAGCGCCAGTCGGAGGTAAATATGCCGTTTACTTCCTGCTCGACGTCGCAAAGCTGCGTATAAACGGTTGCAGCCAGTCCGCGGGATGTTATAAGCGGCACAACCTCTTTAAAATACAGTTTTTCAAGCGCCGCCGCATACGCCGCCGAAGTGGAAAAGTTGCGGTAGCTGAAAGTCTTTTTATTGCCCTCCGCACAGGCATATCCGCCGAACTCCGTAACGGCAAGAACCCTTTTGCCGTCGTTTTTGGGCCTTAACTTTCTGAAATATATGTGCTTGCTGCAAACGTCGCCGCCGCCTTTATCCTGCCAGCCGCTTGCGTGGTCGAAAAGCCTTGTCGGGTCGATTGAGCGCAGACGCTCGCAAACGCCGAGGGCGTCGAACTGTCCCCACCCTTCGTTGAAAGGCGTCCAAAGGCACAGCGAAACGCAGTTGAAAAGTGTATGTACAGTGCCCTCCGCCTCTGCCATATACTGCGCCCTGGAACGGGCATCGTCCCTGCCCATGCTTTTAAAATTCATATCGTTTAGGTGCAGGTCGATAAAAGGACAGAGATTAATTCTGAGCTTTGAGTAAGGCGCGCCGCCGTTCACCATATCCTGCCACACCAATATACCGAGAATATCGCAGTAGTAATACCATAACAGCGGTTCTACCTTGATGTGTTTTCTGAGCATATTGAAACCGAGTTCCTTGACCTTTGAAAGGCAATCATACATTTCGCGGTTGCATTCGGGGGTATATATGCCCTTGCCCCAATAGCCCTGGTCAAGCAGTCCGTTGTGGTAAACGGGCTTGCCGTTGAGAGTAAAGCATCTGCGCCCGTCCACTTCCGCCGTGCCGAAGGTGCGCAGACCGAAATAGCTTTGAACTTTGTCCTGACCGCAGGTAACGACTATGGGGTAAAGCTGGGGGTCTTCGGGCGACCAAGGCTTGCAACGGGAAACATCCAGCATGCATTGCTGCCCCGACTTTACGCCGCAGACTTTAGCAACAACCTCTTCGCCGTCGTACACGGCGATATCTGCCGAGGCATTTTTATCCGACGCCTCGCAAGTTACCGCAAGCTTGCCGCCCAAGGCGTCTGGCACAAGCTTTATGCCCGTAAGATGCACATTATGCACGCTTTCCAGCCATACCGACTGCCAAATGCCGCTTACCGCCGTATACCATATGCCACCCGCATTGTAACTTTGCTTGCCTCTGCCGTATATGTGCGAAGCGGCGTCGTCGGAAACAATTACGCACAGCTCGTTTTCACCGCTTGCGAGGCAGTCGGTTATGTCGAATGAAAAGGGAAGATACCCACCTTCATGCCCGCCGACTTCTTTTCCGTTTATAATAACCGTGCAACACTGGTCGCACGCGCCGAAATTTATTATAACTTTTCCGCGGTTAAAGCCTTGCGGTATGCAAAAATATGTGCGGTAATGCAGATATTCGCGCGCGGAAGGCCCTCTGTCCGCACCCGAAAGCGGACTTTCGGGGGAATAAGGCACATTGATTTTGCCGTCGTATTTGTTTGGTGTTTGAGGTGAGGTTGTTATGGCATAGTCCCATATACCGTTCAGCGGAATATAGCTGTCCCTTAAAAACTGAGGGCGGGGATATTCTTTAAGCCCTTCCCCTTCCGTAAACTGCGGTCTGAATATCATTGTCTTACCTTTTTTAATTTAAAAATGCCGAAGTTAAATTATCAAATTTTAACAATATAATTATAACACCTCGGATATATCAAGTCAATACCAACCAATCTTGCCTGTTTACCACAAAAAAAATACGGCGGCGGCGTGTTTTTGGATATCGGCTGCTACGGCTGCTTTTTTGCCAAGTGGCTGCTCGGCGGCGGAGAAAAAGGCGCGATGGCAATCGGAGAGCAAATGAATACGCCCTTTTGTGATACCGCAGATAATTTTGCCGCTGTTGTTCGGTATGATAAGAAAATGGCGGTGCTGGAAGGCACCTGGACTACGCCGCGCGCCGCGATTCCCTCCGGACCTATGGTGATGTGCACCGACGGAATCATCGCCTGTACCGGCGGTGCGGAAAACCGGCCCGGCGTCGAGGCGTTTGACCTATACGGCAATCCGGTGGAAGTTCCCGAAATATCCTTTGGACCGGAGATGACCGATATGCCGCATTTATATGCCTGGCATAAGCAAACAAAAGGCGAAATGCCTCCGATGGCAACGCTAAGCAAAAATGTTGAGATAATGGCTATGCTGGAGGCTATCATCTCAAGCGCGGAAAGTAAAAAA
>CAJLLH010000014.1 GCA_905207385.1 uncultured Eubacteriales bacterium | reverse complement strand
AAAAGCCCCCTGCGGCGCACGCCGCAGGGGGCTTTTTCAGCTTTGATTATTCAGCCTAAACTGCAATTATTTATCCATTGCGGCAAGCTCTTTGTTGAGCCCTTCGATTTCGGCAAGAACGTCTTCGCGCGTTCTTTTAACCTTTTTGAAGGATACAAATTCAACCGCGCCCGAAATTGCGCATACGATAACCGAGAACGCATACAGCGCAGCAGCCGCAACGCCGTAGTTCAAAGCGTTTACGGAGTTAGCATTGCCGCTTTCAAGGTCGGAGAACCACACATAGCCCATAAGGGTTGCGCGCTCGTCGAGCACGGTGTAAAGGCAGGCGCAAGCCATTATTACCGCTATAAGGCGGAAAACATCCATTACAACCATGCTTGCCGTGCCTTTAAGGTAAACGCTTAAAACAGCCATGAGTATGAGGAAAACAAGCGCTATTTCAGACATCGCCATAACAGATTCGAGCGAGGTTATAGCGTAAGTTGCATTTGCGTACGAGCTTAAAATTGCCATAAACTCAGCCAGCGCCACAGCTATTACTGCCAGAAGAAGCACGGGCGCGCCGTACTGATTGCGCTTTACGAGATACTTTGTTTTCATTGCTGCACACTCCTCTCCGCCTGAGCGGCTTTATTCTTTCTGCGTTCATCGCGCCAGGGTCCTATGCCTTCGGCATATACGTACATGAACAGACCGCCCGCAATGGCAAGTCCGCCGAGTATTGCGCAACCTATGTACGCCGCACGCCACCAGTTCCATACCCACACAACGCGCGTGGTATCGGTCATCCAGTTGGCAAGGTTGGTCTGCGAGAATGCCCACAGCGAATAGTGAAGATTTTCCTGCAGAGCGTTAAGGAAATCGGCGTCGCCTTCCACGGAAGATAATATCTGCGCAACCGTTTTGCGCCATACGGTGGTATCGTTTGTAATTGCGGTATCGAAGTTGGTCGTGCCCGCCATCATGCTTTCCACGTAAGGCATGTAGGTGCTGCCCGACTGCGCAAGGTCGCTTGTAACGTAACCGTTATAGTCCCATTCGTCGCGGAGAATGCCCTGCATAAGTCCTTCGTGCGCGCCTACATATACCGTGCCGAGGCGGTTGTAAGCCGTCATAATGCCGAGCACGGAAGTGCGGCTGCCGTCTGAATTATACACGCCCTCGAGCGCTATCTGGAAGCCGCGGAGTTCGCCTTCGCGCGCGGTCTGTTCAGTCATGAACGTGGATATGCCGTTGCGCGACGTTTCCTGCGAGTTGAAAGCAAAGTGCTTTAATGCGGTTATAAGCCCCTTGGATATTGCGCCCGCGCCCACATTGTATGCAGTGTAGCCGCTCAGCACGCCGTCTTCGGAGTAATATTCGCCGTTGCGTCCGTTATAAGGGGTGCGGTGAGTGTTGATGCTGGGCGCCCATACCATTGGTATGTTTACAAACAGCGCATCGTTGCCCCAGAGCTCGCCCATTTCGTACATAAGTTCCTTATTCCAGCAGGAAGCCATGAGCGTGGGCGAACCGAACGAGTTGGTGTAGTAGTTTGCGTTTTTATCCGTCGTGTCAACGTACCAGGGCGCGTTGACGTCCGACTGCTGGGAAAGCGTCTTCTGAATGCCTACAGAGCCGTTTTCCACATACGAACTGCCGCTTAAGAAATATATTTCATCGAGCTGCTGGAAAGTTCTGTTGCCGCTCGCCGTAAATCTTACGGCATTTTCAAGCGTAATTTTCTGAATGACCTCTTCCCACTTGGTATCGTTGAAATCAGAGCCGAACATATCGGTGAAGTTGGTTTCGCCCTCTCCGCCGAAAGTTATGCCCGAAACGTCGTCCGCAGTTGAAAGAGTATAGAAACTGTTCTGAAGATAAGGAAGCATTTCGGAAGTTACCGAAAGTCCCGTATAAGACTTGGGCCACGTGCCTTTCCAGTCGCTGCGGGACAGATAGGTAACCGTGCCTTCGCTGAAGTTGTTGCAGTCCGCGTCCTCAAGCTGGTTGGTTACTTCCGTGCCCGCCTTTGTGGTGGCAAACGTATCTTCCGCCATATCCCAGCTGAACTTCCACGCAGCGTCTGCGCTGCCTTCGGAATCCATTCCGTCCGCCACGGTGTAACCCTTTGCGGCAAGAATGTTGTTAACGGCTGCGTGAGCACCCTCGGTGTTGTCCTTTGCGTTGCAACCGAGCGCGAAGTAATAATCGTCGCTGTTTTCCATTATGTACGAACCAGCGCCGTCGCTGTCGTAAGACGCAAGGTACTGCATATCCACTTCTACGGTAACTTCTTGGGTTGCGCCAGCCTTTACCTCTACCTTTTCATATGCAAGGAGCTGAACGGACGCCTTCTCTACGCCGTGCTGCTTGTCGTAGTCGGTGTAAGGGCTCTGACCGTATACCTGAACGACGCTCTTGCCGTCAGTTTCGCCCTCGTTGGTTACGCTGACTTTGAGCGTTGCCGTTCTGCCGTCAGCGGAAAGCTGCATGTCAGCTATCTTCTGCGAGAATGTGGTATACGAAAGACCATAGCCGAAGGAATATGTTACCTCGTCGGAGTAATCCCATACGGAGGGGTCGGAAGCGTATGCGCCCGTGCCCGCCGACGAAGACGCGTTGCTTGAAGAATTTATTACGCTGTCTTCATATCGCGTTTCGTAATACTTGTAGCCCGTGTAAATGCCCTCGGCCTGTATTACGTACGCGCCGCCGTAATAGTCGTTGGAGTTAAGGTTGTACTGGGCGTTGTTGGAATAAAGGTAAAGCCCGTAGTTAACCATTGCGGGGGAAGAAGCCGAGTCGGAAGCGTAGGTGTCTGCAAGTCTTCCGGAAGGGTTAGCCTTGCCCGCGAGTATGTTGGCAACGCCTATGAAGCCGTAGTTGCCGGGATAGCCCGCCCACAATACGGCGTCTATGCCTTCGTCGTTTTCAAGCTCGCCGAGCTCCATTGCGTTGGCTGTGGTTATTACCACCACTACCTTATCGAAATTCTGCTTTGCGAATTCCAGAAGCTCGCGCTCGCCGTCGCAGAGGCTGAGTATGTTTTTGGAAGTCGACTGGGTGAACGAGTCGGCATTTCTGCCGTTGTCGCCCGTGAAGTAGTCGCCCTGTTCGGAGGAAGGTCTGCCGAGCACTACGATGCCGACGTCGCCGTATTCGGCTATGCTTGAATCAAATGCCGACTGACCCGCCTGCGCCGCAATTTCGCTTATGGAAGGTTCGGCTATGTTATAGCGGTTTGCCGAAGTAATTTCGGTTACATAGTAGCCCGTGCCGGTAAGCTTGTTTACCTGACCCGTGTACGCGGGGGTAGCCGAAACTACCTCGTATGCGTCGCAAACGGTGCCGTTTACCGAGAAGCCGACTTCTGTTAACGCCTCTTCGAAGCTTACGTTCTGCTGGCTTGCCTCGGGCGAGCCTATGTCCATGCCGTTTATTGCGTTATCTTTGGTGCTGCGGTAACCCATCAGGGTAACCTTTTCCGAAGATGTTGAAAGGGGAAGCGCGTTCTGATTGTTCTTAAGCAGAACAGAGCCTTCTTCCGCAAGGCGGATGCCCATTTCCCTGTGCGCCGCAACGAGCGCGTCGGTGTTGGCTGAGCCGTCGGAATTGAGGTACTCTTCGTCAGGGGTGAACGTATCGTATTCGCCGCCGCCCGTAGTCGCCGTCGTCCTTGTGTGCAGGAAGTTGTTTACCTGGTCTGCGTTGGCTTCGAGCATGCTGCCCGCCGCAAGACTTGCCGTAAGCACAAAGGCGAACGACATTACAAGTATTCTGCCCGCTTTGCGCATGCGGTTATAACCTTTCTGATTCATTACTACTCACCTCCCGTCATATTTTCCACAGCCGCTTCAAGCGCCGAAACACTGCCCTTGTAGGCCTGGTTGAGCGCGGAGGTCTGCGAATAGTTGTATGTAAAGCTGATTTCGTCGCCCGATATGGTTGCAACGGTCTGCTGACCGAGAGGGTCGGTTACGGCAAACGCGCCGTCTTCATACGACCACGTGCCGAACTCCTTTACGCCCTGCTCGGGCCACGCAAACGCATACATTCCGTTATCGTAAAGCGTGAATGTTATGGACGCGTTTTTCTGAGGCTCGAAGCTGTAAATTGCCTTTACCATTCCGTTTTCCGCAAGGCTGTCCATAAGGGCGGAAACGCTGCCGAGGTAGTCCTGCGTGAGCGCGGAGTTAAGCGAAAGCGCATACGTGAAGCTTATTGCGTCGCCGTTTATCGTGGCTACCGTCTGCTGACCCTTAGGGTCGGTTACGGTAAACACGCCGCCTTCATACGACCATACGCCGAACTCCTTCACGCCTTGTTCGTTCCATGCAAACAGATATATGCCGTTGTTGTAAAGCGTGAATGTTATGGACGCGTTTTTCTGAGGTTCAAAGGCATAAACTTCCTTTACCATTCCGTTTTCAATCATAGCCTGCATGAGGGCGGAAACGCTGCCCGTGTAAGGCTGGTTGAGCTGCGAAGTAAGCGAATAGTTATAAGTAAAGCTTATCGTGTCGCCCGATATGGTTGCAACGGTTTTCTGACCGAGCGGGTCGGTTACGGCAAACGCGCCGTCTGCAAACGTCCACACGCCGTATTCGCTTACGCCCTGAGCCGCCCAGGCAAAGCGGTACATTCCGTTGTTGTAAAGTTCAAAGGTTATGGCCTGATTTACGCCCGCCACGAAAGAATATACAGATTTTACCGCTCCGATTTCAGACATTGCCGACATAAGCGCGGATACGCTGCCCTTGTACGGCTGGTTGAGCGCGGAGGTTACCGAATAGTTATAAGTAAAGCTGATTTCGTCGCCCGATATGGTTGCAACGGTCTGCTGGCCGAGAGGGTCGGTTACGGTGAACGCGCCGTCCGCAAACGTCCACGCGCCGAATTCGGTTACGGAGTGCTGACCGTCGAAGAAGCGGTACATTCCGTTTGCATAAAGGGTGAGCGTGTAAAGTTCGTTTATCTGAGGCTGGAAGCTGTAAACTTCTTCAGACATGCCGTATTCATACATTGCCGCTGCAAGCTCCGAAGCCTTGCCCTTATAGGGCTGGTTGAGCTGGGAAGTTGCGGAATAATTATAGGTAAAGCTGAATTCGTTGCCTTCCGCCGTTACAGACGTCTTCTGGCCGAGAGGGTCGGTGAACGTAAGCACGCCGCAGGAGAGCGTCCATACGCCCGATTCGGTTATGCCGTGCTGACCGTCGTTGAACACATAAGTGCCGTCGGAATAAAGCCCCAGCGTGTACAATTCATTCTTCTGAGGCTCGAACGAATAGATAAGTTTTACCGAAGGAATTGCCGCGTGCATAGCCGCAAGCGAACCTACGCACTTCTGCGAGGACGCACCCGAAGCATAAGTTATGTAAAGAAGGTTGCCTTCCGAAGTAGATACAAATTCCTGACCTGCGGGCGAATTGAGCGTAAGCGTGCCGTTTATGCCGTCCCAGTCGTAATAGGCCGTATCCCTTACAAGATTCTTGGCGTCGGTATACGTGAAAGTGCCGTCGGCATACAAATCAAGCGTAATTGAGCCGTCGGTAACGGGAATGAGGCTGTATATTACTTCGCAGATTACCTCTTCCATCTCTTCAACTGAGCCCGTATACGCCTGATTGAGCTGGGCATTCTGCGAGAAGTTGTATGTAAAGCTGAGCGTGCCGTCCTTGGCTATCACGTCGGTTTCCGTGCCAGCGGGGTCGGTTATTACAAGGGTCTGCGTAACTCTGTCCCACGTGTACGTGCCGCTTTCAGATACTTTGTTTGCCGCCCACGCGAAAGTATACGTGCCGTCGGCATATATATTGAAAGTTATTTCGTCGTTTGTCGCGGCAGTGAACGCATACGAAGGTCTGGTATCGGGCTCTTCAGGTTCTTCGGGTTCTTCAGGTTCTTCGCCGCCCGTCGCGCCGTTGAACGTGAACGTGCCGTAATCGTAAGTGCCTAAAGTTACCGTCTGCGCGCTGTTGCCGTAACCTTCGTCGGCGATATAGAAGCCGACAATAAAGTCAACTACAAGCTCGTCGCCGCAAGTGCCGGCGTCAAGCGTAAGGTCGTCCGTTTCGATGTAGTCGATGGGATTGCTGCCGAGCTGATATTCCACCGTCATATCGTAAACGTCAACCTCTACGGCTATGCGCGTGCACGCGGAAAGGGTAACCGTTACCCCGTCTGCAGCCTTTTCGTAAGTGCCGTAATATGTGTATTTATTGAAGTTTCTGTCGTTTACGCCGCCGTCGCTGCTCCAGCGGGCATCAGCCACCTCGTCAGCGCCCATCTCTTTGGTAAGCTCGTAAGTGCCGTCTGCGTTGAGCACCAGCGTATCTTTGGCGTAAGCTCCGACGGTGCCCGTCGTCCTCCAGAGGCTGCTGTCTACTACGCTGTCGTACCAGTAGGGGTCGTATGCAGCCACATCAAGGGTATAAGTTGCGCCATCCGAACCGCCGGGGGTATCGTCGTCCGTGTCCGCGCCGTCATCTCCGCCGATTACGGGGAACAGCAGACTGCAGGCGGAAAGACCCGCAACGGACGCCGTAACCGCAACGCAGGATAAAAGCGCAAGCAGGGTTTTGGTATATCTTTTCACTCTTCCTCCTTCCCTTAAAATACAGGCAAATAAATTGATATTTTGCATTGAATGCGGCATATATGCCGCCCTTTCAGTTTAAGGGTGCAGCATAACGCAAAAAAAATCAATTAAATTTTACAGGTAATTCAAGGAAATTATTATTTTGAACGCTTCCGCGTTTTATAACAAAAAAATCAAACAAACAGAATTTATAACTTTTTAACGCAACCGATATAAGTTTATGCTGCCGTAAAATGCGCATAAAACCCCTTAAAACACGGTTATAACCGCCCGCAATGCGGACGGTTTTACATAGAAATTATTTACAAAAAAGTAAATGACTGCGGCATATTGCTCTCCGTAAGGCAATCACAGTCCAAAACGCGGCCGTATTGCTCTTTTCCCCTCCGCGCACAGTAATTTTAAATCATTTCACACAAAATTCCAATTGCAATCTTTCCAGACAAATGTTGCAATTTTGCCAAACTCAATAAAAATTAAGGCAAACAGCACAAAAGTCGCCGCGGCTCAGGGAATATGCACCAATAATGCCAGATTTTGCCGATTGTATTTGGCTTTGAAAGTCAACCAAAATATTTATTCCGTGTCAATCAAACACCTCAATAAATTAACGAATATATTAATTTCAGACTTTGCGAACGCATAATTTAAGCCATTATATAAAAACCCCCTTTGCGCAAATTGCGCAAAGGGGGTTTGTTTTTAATTTTTAAATGCAGTTGCAGCGCATTAAAAATGCTGTTGCTGTGCACAGCAAAGGCAAAAAACAAGCGTTTTACCCAATTGCCCCGCATATATGGCGGAAATACTTGATTTACACAGCTTTAACCGCCCGCCAAAATGCGCCATAAATTTTCCACGATGCAACATTGATTCAGCACGACGCCGCGCCGCCTTTACTTTAAACGCAAAGGCTTTTCAGGCATTGCGCTTTTTGATGTGAAGCACCAGCCAGAAAATTTCCGCCGCGAGCGAAAGCCCGCCAAGGATAAGCGCCAGAAACATTACATAGTTAGGAAAACCTATAAGCAGAACTGCTCCCGCAAGTTCGATTGCGGTGGCTATGAAGTAAAGCCATTTGAGGCGCGTTTTAAGCGCGCAAACAGAGAGAGCGGTGATTATTAAGGAGGGAACCAGTATGGTATACCACAGCTCTTCATATCCGCGCGCAAAACAGAGGATAAACTCACCCCAACACGCCGCAAGAAGGGCAATGCAAAGCCCTATATTGAGATATTTTTTAATTTTTTCCACGGCGCCACCTACTTGAAAAATCTTTGAAGGGCGTCATACAGCCCCACGCGCCACGACCTTGCAGAATGATAACCGAAGGATATTGTTACGTATTCGGTGTTTTCCTCGGTAAATCTTTCGTCCTCCATCAGCTCTTCGACCATTTTTTTATGTCCGTTGTAAGCAAAATCGTAAATGCCGTCTGCGTTAAACATGTAATTCAGTTCGTAATCGCTGTACTTTTCCGAATTGAGCGCGTCGAGCAAAATCTGACTGTCCACCGAAGAAGAAAAACAGCCGTACCAGCTTATATAGTCGAAATTTTCCACCATTCCGCCGAGGTAGGTTATTCTGCAACCGTTGGAAAGCCCCGCCATTGCGCGGTGGTCGCGCGAGGAGATGAGGGCTTCCTCCGTAACGTCAGCCGCGTACGTCGAATACTTGCTTTCAACTGCGGGAATTATGTCATTGCGCAGTTCCATGCCGAAATTGTTGGTGGAATTTTCTTTTACGGGCGTAACTTCGGTTACGCTGGTCATATTATCGTCGCCGTAAAGTCCGTAGCTGTAAAAACTTGGCGTAACAACTATAAGCGGCTCTATGTCGCCGTAGTATATCATGTTGTCGAGAATGTTTTTGACGCCTATAGTGTACAGCCAGGTTTCCTGATGCACAACTGTTTGCGGGTCGGTACCGTGAATGAGATAGAGTATGTTATACTCCTCCTCTTCGCTGTAACCGTAAGGCAGATACACGTTGCAGTATTTCTGTTCGGTAGCCGCAGTGCCGAGGGCGTAATCGTGAGCAGTATACGTGAGGGAAACGACCTCACCCGCCTCCGTAGTGCGCTCGGCGCGGTATTTTGCGGGAACCTCGCTATCGGTTATAGTTGCAGGGCCGTCGCCGCCGTTGCCGCAGGCACACAAAAACATTGTCGCCGCAGAAAACGCCGCCGCGCATAAAATTGTAAGATAATTTTTTGCTTTCAAAATTCGGCCTCTCGTTAACTTAATTTTTATGCGCCCGACGCAGCCGCATCGGGCGCATAAGCTACAGTTAAGTAAGCAATATTTTTTTAAGCCTTAAGCTTGTTGCTTTTGGAAAGTCCCATAGCAAAAGCTACGGCAGATGTTACCATTGCAAGCACGCCGGTAACAAGGAAAGTGAAGAATGCGCCGTCGAAATAGTTGCCGTCTACGCCGAATATAACGTTGGTTATGAACAGCATTTCGGTATTAAGGAATACTGCAACGGTGCAAGCGTACAAAATCATAGGAATGAACGCAGCCACTTTGAAGTCCATAACAAGCACTGCGGCGTTGGTTAATACGGCAAACACAAGGAGCACTACCGCAGCACTGCTTACGGGCGAAAGATAGTTGCCGCCGCGCGCGGTGTATACTATCACGGTTATAAGTCCCAGCAAAAGAGAGGCAACCGAAACATACCAGCCGGGTCTTTTATTCGCAAGAAAATCTTTAAGCATTTTCATTACTTGGCCTCCTTTTCATCTTTTTTATTGAAGAATGCCTGAGCAAGAACCATAATTCCCGACCCCGCGAACGCTACCGCTGCAACTATTGTTGCGGCAAGCAGAGCGTTTTCGTACCACGTTCTTATGGTAACAATCTTTGAATCGGAAGTAAGTCCGTTCATCGCCGCGCTGTTAGCGAAGTTGTAAAGCTGGCGGTGAAGCGCTTCGCGCATGTTTGTAAGAAGTTTGAGGTCGGAAGTGATATCTGCACCCTCAAGGTAATTTGCAAAGCCCGTACCGGAAGTGCAGAACATATGAGTGCCTGCCTCGTATGCAAGTCTGGGTTCCATAAGGCTGCCCTGCTTCTGACCGAAGTCGGTTGTTACGTTGCCGAGGAAGCCCCATTCGCCTTCCATTACGTTCTTCCAGAGGTTGGAGTGATGTCCCGTCCAGGTCATGCCGAGGCGGTTGAAGCCGCCCATTACGCCGTTGCACGAAGGATCGTCTTCGCCCGTAGTTTCAAACGCATACTGGAACGCTCTTAAGTAAATTTCCCTTATAGCCTGCTCGTTAGAGAACGTGCACACGCCTATGCGGTTGGTTTCCTGGTCATTGAGGAAGAAGTGCTTGAGATAGCAGATAACGCCCTTTGACATAGCGCCCTTAACTTCTGCTTCGCAGAGTTTGCCGGCAATGAAACCGTCTTCGGAGAAGTATTCAAAGTTTCTGCCGCCGTAAGGCGTTCTGTGGGTATTCGCGCCGGGACCGTACCAGCCTACGCCGCCTCCCCAGAGTCCTTCTTCGCCGAAGGATTCGCCAAGTTCTTCAATAAGGTCAACGTTCCACGTTCCGGCAAATACCGTTTCTATGGGATAAAGCACGGTCTGTTCGTCAGTTTTTACAACCTTATCGGCATTGTACTGATCTTCGTAGTTGGTTATGTATGTGGACTTCGTCCAAGCCGCAGGGCCGTCTACCGCGGTGGTAGCATTAAGACCTACGCTTGTGAGTTCCTTTCTGCCCTGACTGGTAGAATCAAGGTAATCCTGCACGGTGAGCTGGTCGAGAAGAAGGTCCCAGTTGACGTCGTCATAGTCCGCGCCTATCATCATTGCAAGCGAATATTTCTGTTCCGCGCCAAGGGTTATGGAAGAGGTGTCGCTGCTGCCGGGTTCATACGCCGTAGGCGTTGTGCTGCCGTCGGTTTTTGCCGAATAGTAAGAAGCTGCTTCTGCTATCATGCTGTCGGTTGCGGCAAAGTTTTCCATGGTCTTGGGCCACGTACCCTTCCAGTCGCTTCTGGAAAGATAAGTTACGGCGTCTTCGTCGTAGTAGTTGATATCGGTAGATTCAAACTGGTTGGTTATGGACGTATTGTTTTCGGATAGTCTGTACTCGTCTTTATTGAAGGTGGTCTTTTCCGCCTTGTATGCTTTTGCGGCAGTACCGTTGGCATCCATTCCGTCGGAAGTATCGTAACCCTTTGCGGCAAGAATGTTATTGAGCGCTTCGTGCGCGCCGTTGCCTATCGCAAAGTAGTAATCGCCCTTTTCCATTATGTACGTCTTGAAATTTTCGTAATCATAGCTTGCAATGTCCCTGAGTTCCACCGTAATGGTAACGGTCTGTTCGGGGTTCTTTGAATCAAGCACGTCAGTTTTTGCAAATCCGCAGAGCTGAACGGCAGATTTTTCAATTCCGCCGGCGGTATAAGGCGCCTGAGCGTAAACCTGAACCACGTCCTTGCCGGGTATGGAAGGAGTTTCGTTGGTTACGGTTACGGTAACTTCTGCAGTCTTGCTGTCCCAGTCGACATCAACGCTGTCGAGGGTCTGGGTAAACGTAGAATAAGACATGCCCCAGCCGAACGGGAATATAACTTCGTCGCTGTAGTTCCACTTGTTTGAAGAAGAAGCATACACGCCCGCATCGGACGCCGCGTTGCCCCTGTTCAGAACGGAATCTTCATACCTCGTTTCGTAATATCTGTAACCTACGTATATGCCTTCGTTATACATAAGGTACTTGCGCGAGTCCGCATTGACTATGTCGGAAGCGTTAGAGAACGTGAAGTCGCCGAAGTTCTGCATTGCAGGGGAAGAGAATGCGTCTGCGGCATAAGTATCGGCAAGATGTCCCGAAGGATTGGTTCTGCCTACAAGAATATCGGTAACGGCGTCCAAGCCGACTTCGCCGGGGCCGCCGATGTAAAGGCAGGCGTCTATGTTGTATTCGTCAAGCCAGCCGAGTTCGGGCGTATTGAACGTGTTTAAAAGCACTATACGCTTGGAGAAGTTGCCATCCTTCATGGTCTGAAGAACGGAACGCTCGTTCTCGGTAAGCGCGAGATAGTCGTTTGCGGCAGAGGGGTCGTTGCCTTCGCCGCCTATGCGGGTCATCAGGAATATAGCAGCATCGGAGAAGTCGTCAAAGCTTTCTTCCACTTCGCTTGTGAAAGTATCGGCATTGAGTTCGTTAGAAAAGTTTGCCGTGCGGAAATTCCAGCTTGTGCCGCCCCAACCCTGCGATTCGGTAAAGCCTACTTTGTTGTCGTACTTATCCTGATAGAAATCGTATATGGTTGTGTTCAGATTTAATTTTACGTCGTTGCCGCTGGCGCAGGCGTCTTTAATGTCTATCTGACGTTCCGCCGTGGGCGTTATGCCGCCAGAGCCTGAGCTGCCGTATGCAGGGGACACCTGATTGTAACCGAAGAAGGTTACATTGGACTTTTCCTTAAGAGGAAGAGCGTTGTTCTTGTTTGTCATAAGAACGGTGCCTTCCGCCTGAACCTGCTTTGCAACTTCGCGGGCATTTTCCATTACGTCTTTGTAATTGCTGTATTCGCTTTTGTAATGGATGGGGTCTTCGTTGCTGTCGCCCTCAACGATAGTAGTGTTTGAAATGCCGAGATACTTATTGATGTAGCCCGACCATTCGGTGGTTACGGCCGTACCGCCTACCGCAAGCGCGAGCACTACGCCCGATACTGCGGCAATCGAACGCCACAACGCCGGTTTACCGAATTTGGTTAATTTCATCTTAACCCTCCCTTGATAAATATGTACTGGTTAAAAGAAACGTTTGCAACGAGCAATTTGTGTTTGCTTTTAACAGTTGAAAGTATATCACCGAAAGGAATTTTTTTTCAGCTGAGGCAAAAAATTGAGTTTTTGTGGCAAATTCTGAAAACCGAAAAAAATTGCATTTTTACTTCTTCGCGCGCGGGACAGGTATTATTATATCCACCACGAACTTTTCGCCCGTGGCGCTTAAGGTAAGGTTGCCGCCGTACTTTTTGGCGACGTACCTTACGCTTTTAAGCCCGAAACCGTGATAGTCGCCGCTGCCCTTTGTTGTCATTGGCAGACTGTCTTTGAACTGGGGCTGGGCAGTACTGTAATTTTCGGCGTGAATGCATATAAGACCGCCCGTGCGGAAAACCTTTAAAAAAATGTACCTCTTTTCCCTGTCCTCCACACCCTGTTCGCACTCTATGGCGTTTGAAAGTATGTTGCCGAACACCGAAGTTATATCCGCAAGGCTCATGAAACTCAGTTCAGAGCCCTGTACCAGCATTGAAAAGGCTATGCCGTTTTTATGGCAGGCGTACATTTTTTCGGTAAGCACCGAATCGAGCGCCTTGTTGCCCGTGTTTGCCGTCTGCTCGTACTTTTCAACGGCTTCCTGAATTTCCGCAAGACCGCTGTCGTCCGCATATTTGCCGCCGCGCAGGTCGGCTATGAAGTGCTTTAAATCGTGCGCCTTCATGTTGATTATGTCTATATTTGCCTGCAATGCCTCGTAATGCTTGTTTTCCTGAGCTATAAACCGCTCGAGATCGGCGTTTTCGTCCACCTTCCACTTATAGCCCTGAAGCCCGAACTGCAGCATCAGCGCCATTACGTCGCACAACAAAAGCGGCATTCGGTTCACCCATACGGCGTCGAGGTTGTAGACCTGCAGCAAAAACTGAACCAAGTAGCAAAAAAGCATTGAAAAAACGGCTATGGAGAGCACGCCGTAGCTTTGCAGGCTTATTTTTTTGCCGCCCGAGAAGCGGCGGATTATAACAAAATAAGCGGCAACGTATACCGCAGCCATTACCGAAACGGAAATGAAGAACCAGCCGACGTCGCTTATTTTATCCGAAAAGGGCAGATATATAAGGTTTTCCAGATTGTGCGCAAGATTCTGCAGAAGCTGCGCGCCGACAAAGCAGAAAAGCGTTTCCTTGAACGAGTTTTTAAAGCAGACCGCACCCATTCCCAGCGAAAACAAAAATATAGTAAAAGAATTGAGTCCCGAAGGCAGCCAGCGATAAATTATATTGGTAACCACCAGCGAAAGAAGCGCGAACGCCACAAAGGAAAGCGCAAAGCGCAGCCAGAAACGGTCGCGTCGTTCGAGCACGGGGAAGAACAGCGCTTCTGCAAAGAAGAGCTGCAGAATATAGCCGTGATATATCCTGATCTGAAAAAGTTCACTCAGAGTCATACGATACTCCCGTTCCGCCGTTGCCCACAAACCTGGTAAGAGCGTTTAAAAATTCTGCTTTATAAACCCTGCTTAAAGGCAGTTTTTCGCCCGAAACAACTATTTCCTGAGGGGTATACCCCTCCACATATGCCAGATTTACAAGCAGAGAACGGTTTACCTCGGCAAATCCGTTCGCCTTGAAAAGCGGCTTTATGTCGCCAAGCGAGGCGCGCATTTTAAGCTCTTCCGAACGGGTATGAAAGAAAAGATAATGCTTTACGCTTTCCACATACTTTATTTCGGCAAGCGGAACCATACGCATTACTCCCGCATTCTGCACGGCGAAAGACGCGCTGTTGCGCCTGCCCGTGTGCTCGCGGACCTTGTCCAGCTTTATTCTGAAAAGTTCGTAGCTTACCGGCTTTACAAGAAAATCGAAGGCGTTTACCTCGTATCCCTTTATTGCATACTGCGCAAGCGTAGTAACAAAGATAAGGCATACTTCGCGGTCAATTTCCCTAAGACGGCGCGCCGCTTCAAGACCGTTCATATGCGGCATGGCTATATCCATAAGCACAAGGTCGTACCCGCCCTTGTAATCGCTTATAAAATCCATTCCGTTGTTGAACACCTCTACGGAAAAAACGTCCTTCTTTTCTGCAAAATACTTCTGCAGATAACCGCGGAAGGAATCAATCCAGTTTTTCTCGTCCTCAATTAAAGCAATTCTGAACATATTATACCCGCACAGCCGCGCTTCCGCCGCGAACGAAACGGAAAGACGGCATTTTAATTCCCGTCTATTATAGCGCAACAATTGAATTTTATCAATACTTATTGAAAAAAG
>CAJLLH010000013.1 GCA_905207385.1 uncultured Eubacteriales bacterium | reverse complement strand
CGGTGTAAATTTTTAAGGGCATACAACATATTGTGGTGTGCTTGCCGCTTCTTTACTATTATATATAATAAACGCAAAATAAAACGGCAAATTTTATTAAAAACGGCATTTTTGATTGACAGCGCCCCTTTTATGTGTTAAAATTTCTGCACATTCCTCAAAGGGGTGTAATTTTTTTGTACGGAGTTTTTCTACAATGAAAAAGGCATCAGTAAGAGCCAAAATAACCCTTGAGTGCACCGAGTGCAAGAACAGGAATTACGACAGTTTCAAAAATAAGCGTAACGACCCCGACAGGCTTACCATGTCCAAGTACTGCCCTTTCTGCAAAAAGCACACAGAGCATAAAGAAACCAAGTAAGTTTTTTTTAAGATTAAAAATCGGCGCACAACCGCGCCGTGCTATCCGCGCGCCTTTCAAATGGCGCTTTCAAGAGGTTAAATTATGGCGGCATCAAACAAAAACGACGTTAAAAAGCCCAACATCTTCGTCCGCATGGGCAGAAAACTCAAGGAAACCTTTTCCGAACTGAAAAGGGTAACGTGGCCCACATTCCCCAAGGTGCTCAAGTCCACGGGCGTGGTTCTTGTAGTCGTTCTCGTATTCCTCGTAGTGGTTACGGGCATCAATTTCGGACTTCAGGCACTTTTGGACCTTGTAACGAATATCGGAGCGTAAAGCCATGGCAGATATGACTCAGCCTTGCTGGTATATCCTTCATACCTATTCCGGCTACGAGTCTATGGTGAAGGACAGCCTTCAAAGGCTTATAGAAAACAACAATCTCCAGACCCAGATTTTCGACGTGAAGATCCCCATGGAGACCACCATAGAAGAAAAGAACGGCAAGCGCAAACTTGTAGAGCGCAAGCTGTTGCCCTGCTACGTCTTCATCAAGATGATATATTCCAACCAACTGTGGTACTGGGTTACCAACACGCGCGGCGTAACAGGTTTCGTAGGCCCTCAGGGCAGACCCATCCCCATGAAGGAAGCGGAAATACGCAAGATGCGCCTTGAAGAAGTAGCCGTCAATGCAGATTTCGCCGTAGGCGACAGGGTAAGCATAGACGCAGGCCCTCTGGAAGGTTTCGAAGGTACCGTAAAGGAACTCAACGACACTGCGCAGAAAGCGCTTGTAAACGTAGAACTTTTCGGCCGCAACACCGACGTGGAGGTGGAGTACATCCAGATAAAGAAACTGGAAGCTCCCGCGGAAGAATAAAAGTGCCTTATGTTCCGGGCGGATATCCGCACGGAATAAGTAAATTGCGCGGCACATATGCGCAAACCAAAGGCATGAAAGGGCTTAATAAAGCGCGCGCGTGCGCGCAATAAATACAGATAATAATGTCGCGTACGGGCGCTTGAGCCTTTACCGACGGTATTATAAATCGCCGCAAAAAAATGCTTCGGGCATAAAGTTTTACGGCGAGCTTTCAGTGGGAGAACGCGTTAAATACACTTTTTCCATGGCGCGTTTCGTCAGTACCACATAGGAGGAATTTTATTTATGGCAAAAAAGATTACCGCTGTAGTAAAGTTGCAGCTTCCTGCCGGCAAGGCCACCCCTGCGCCCCCCGTAGGTTCCACCCTCGGCCCTCACGGCATCAACATTCCCGGTTTCACCAAGGAATTCAACGCAAAAACTGCGGATAAGGCCGGCCTTATAATTCCCTGCGTAGTTACCATTTACCAGGACAGAAGCTTCACCTTCGTTCTTAAAACGCCCCCTACGCCCGTGCTTATCAAAAAAGCGCTCGGCATAGATACGGCAAGCGCCCGTCCCAACAGGGACAAAGTGGGCAAGCTTACCAAGGCTCAGGCTGAAGAGATAGCTAAGACCAAACTGCCCGATCTGAACTGCTCCACCTTAGAGGCGGCAATAAGCATGGTAAAGGGCACCGCGCGCTCTATGGGCGTTACCGTAGAAGAGTAAGCGCATTTTTGAACATGTGGGAGAGGGGACTAAAAACATAAAAAAGTCGACCCCCTCGGAAGTACCACACGGAGGATTAATAAAATAATGAAAGTTGGCAAGAAGTACGCAGAAAGCGTAAAATCTTACGATCATTCCAAGGCATACGAACCCGCAGAAGCCGTTAGCCTCGCTCTTTCCACCGCGAAGGCAAAGTTCGATGAAACCATAGAACTTCACGTTCGTCTCGGCGTAGACCCCCGCCAGGCAGACCAGCAGGTGCGCGGCGTTCTCGTTCTTCCCAACGGCACCGGTAAAACCAAGAGGGTGCTCGTTATAGCAAAGGGCGAAAGAGCTGACGCAGCTACCGCTGCAGGCGCAGATTTCGTCGGCGCTGAAGAAACCATTCAGCGCATCCAGCACGATAACTGGTTCGATTTCGACGTTATGATTACCACTCCCGATATGATGGGCGTTGTAGGTCGTATCGGTCGTATCCTCGGCCCCAAGGGCTTAATGCCCAACCCCAAGTCGGGTACCGTTACCATGGACGTAGCTAAGGCTGTTAAGGAAGTTAAAGCCGGTAAAGTTGAATACCGTCTCGATAAAACGGCTATAATTCACTGCCCCATCGGCAAAAAGTCTTTCGGTGCAGAAAAGATTGCCGAAAACTTCAATGCACTTATGGATGCAATCGTAAAGGCTAAGCCCGCCGCTGCAAAGGGTCAGTACATCAAGAGCGTAACTCTTACGTCCACGATGGGCCCCGGCGTTAAGGTTAACTACAACAAGGGCTGATTGCTTTTTGCAGATATAGCATAATATAAAATCTGTACCCAAGCGGCGGAATAAAAATTCCGCCGCTTATTTTTATGTTTATGCCGCGCGCGATTTATCGCGCGCGTTTGGAAGTTTAAGCGTGTTTTTGCTTCGGCAAAAACACGCTTTTTTTTATTCCGCTGTTTTCTGTACGCGCGCATTGCAGGTTTTGCGGCGCGACGTGGTAGAGGTGGAGTGGCGTAGGGGTATTCTGCGTTTTTTTATCTGCTTTTATAATTTTTTCGGTAGCGTGGCGCTTCAGAAGCGTAAAATAAAAAAATTTAATGTATATTGTGCACAAAAATTAAAAAATGGTGAACTAAAAAGTTTTTGTAAAAAGTCATAGATATGAAAGCGTTTTTTAAACAGCCGCCGCGACCTTTTTTACAGGGTTTCAAGCGCTGTAAAAGTTCTCGCCGAAAGATTAAAAAATAGGCGCAATGCCTGGCTTTTTGCCGTATAAAAAACTTTCGGGCGGGGAACAATCATACAATGTGGCTGCGACTTTAGGTGCAATTGTATATCGTAGCCGCCGCGCGGCAAAAGCACAATTGCCTTAATGCCTTAAAAATAAAAAACGACCGCATATATCCCGCAAACAACGCCTTGCAATGTGCGCAAAGGGGAAAAATTTCAGCGGCGTAACGGAGATAAGCTTATGTACGAAGAAAGGTTATTGGTAAAGGAATCGCCTAAGGACTATATAATGGGCATAGTATGTTTTTCGTTAATATATGCAGGGCTTTTGTCGGTATCGGTAATTCTGCTTGCGTTTTCGGTCGGCGGAGTAGCGGGCGATGTTTTAGGCATAACGCTTGCCGTAGTTTTAAGCGCGGCGTATATATTTCTGCTTGTGTACTGCATTTTTTCAATGCGCAAAAATTATTTCGAGTTTTACGACGACAGAGTGGCGGTGCTGAGCGGTAACACAAAAAAATGCATGATTTTCTATTCCGATATAGAAGACTTTACCGATTGCGGTCCGCTCGGTCTTATAATAAAAACGCAGTCGTGTTACCATTTCAAGCACGGCGAGCTTAACGGCAAGCGCTTCAACTTCGGGCTCAGTCGCGACGATAAAGAAAAAGTGCTCAAAATTCTGCGCGTCAGAGCGGCGAAAAAGTAAAGCGATATTTGCGCGCTGGGCGCATATAATTTGTCAAGAACAGCGGGGGAGCAACTTGTAAATATTCCTGTACGTGCGCTATAAAAAACGGAATAAACAAATCTTGGTCAGTAGTTATAAAAAGAACAATCCCCTGACTGTGCTTATGGGCGACCGCCTTACGGCGGTCGCCTCTTTTTTTGCCTTGATAGTTTTTTAAGACATTGACCCCATCATATCCCACAATTACCCCGCGCATATGCTTAAATTATCCTCTGCGCATGCATCAGTTGTGCACGGAATAACCCCGCGAATATGCTTCGATTAACCCCTCTGATATTTTTCAAATTGCGTCCCGATATAACCCAAGCAACTACTGCTTTTGTCCCGATTGCCCCCGATATATGCCTTAATTAACGTGGATTTTTGCTTTTCATTTAAAAATGCGCGGTTTTGTTTTGCCGTATATACAGCAGTCGACAGCGCAACTTATAACATAGAATCCGACATAACTCTGCCCACGGCAACCGACGCGCGCGGAAATACCGTTACCGTCGAAAACCGTTTTGACGACGTCAGCGCGGGCATAGGCGGAAACCTTACTTACGATTCGTACGTAAGCCGCAGCGACTTTGCGGATACCGTTCCCACCGATTATCTTACGGATGCCGAGCGCACTCTTACCGCAGCGCAGAAAGAAGTGCTTGACCTTTCCATCCGCCGCAATTATACTCAGTCTGACGCGGGCATGCCTTGGGAGGTAACGGGCAAAGCGCCTTCCACGACCCCCGTGGACAGCGGGCTTTCTCTCGCGGATATGCTTTACGATGAAGAGGGCAACTATGTGGGCAGCGTAGATTACGACGACCCCCGCTGGGAAACTCTTCTCAATGAAATTCCTCTCGACGAAATGAAGACGCTCATAGGCTACGCTGCATTCCGCACGGGTGCAATAAGCGGCATAAACGGCGTTGTAAACAAACCCATCACCAACGATTCCGACGGTCCTTCGGGCTTCACCAGCTTCGTTTCCGACTCCGTGGTTTACGATACCTGCGCATATCAGGGCGAATGCGTCATGGGCGCAACGTGGGACCTCGACCTTGCGGAAAGAATGGGCGAGCTCGTTGGCGAAGAAGCGCTTGTCGGCAACGAAAAGGGCGACGGAATGCCTTATACTGGCTGGTACGCTCCCGCGGTCAACATTCACCGTTCGCCTTTCGGCGGCCGCAACTGGGAATATTATTCCGAAGACGGTCTGCTTTCCGGCAAACTTGCCGCCAGCGTCGTAACGGGCGCAAAGCAGAAAGGCGTCAACTGCTATCTCAAGCACTTTGCGGTAAACGATCAGGAAACCGACCGCGAATACAACGGCATACTTGTATGGGCAAACGAACAGTCCATGCGCGAAATTTACTTAAAGCCGTTTGAAATCGCGGTAAAAGAGGGCGGAGCTACAGGCATGATGTCCTCGTTCAACCGCATAGGCAACACGTGGGCGGGCGGCAGCTATGCCCTCCTTACAGAAGTGCTCAGAAACGAGTGGGGCTTCCGCGGCGCTGTAATCACCGACTACAGCATAAACACCTATACCCAGGTAGACCTCATGATCCGCGCGGGCGGCGACCTGTTCCTTACTCAGGCTACAAAGACTTTTGCAAAGGAAGACGACGCCACTCAGATAACGCTTCTGCGTCAGGCAACCAAAAATGTTCTGTACACCACTGCAAACAGCAACGTAATGAGCATAAAGGTAGACGGTTACAAATCGCCCGTCTGGGTTGTGGTCATGATTTGCGTAGACGTTGCAATTGTCGTAGGTCTTGCGGCGTGGGGCGCAGGCATAATAATAACGACCAAAAAGAAGTCGCAAGGCTGAAATCAGTGATTTTTCAATAGGTCTTTGAATTAAACAAAAAGCAACGGTATACCCCGTTTTTTCGGGGTATACCGTAAGCTGTATTAAAAGGAATTTGAAAAAAAGGGCGCATAGAGCTGTAATTGTTGCGTTAATTCGATGATATGTGGCGTCCTTTTTTTCTGCGTTCTTTTAAAAGTAGGATAAGGAGAAAGTGGTAAATGCTCAAAATAGCCATCGTTGAAAACGACGTGCAGGATGCGGAGCTTCTGACCCGCTACATAAAGCAGTACGAAAAGGAGGCGGGCATTTCGGCGGATGTTTCGGTGTTTGAAGACGGCGAACTTTTCCTGCTCAACTACAAAACGCATTTCGACATCGTTTTCATGGATATCAAGCTCGTCGGCATAGACGGACTTGAAGCCGCGCGCAGACTGCGCGCCATAGACCAGGAAATTGTAATAGTTTTCGTTACGAGCATGGCGCAGTATGCGATAAAGGGGTACGAGGTAGACGCCTGCGACTTTGCCGTAAAGCCGGTAACGTATGCAGACTTTTACATGAAAATGCGCAAGGCGGTAAAGCGCGTAAAAACCGAAGACCAGGACATCATAACTTTTAAAATGACGGGCAGTATAGTCAAAATATCTGCTTCAACCATATATTATGTCGAAGTAATAAAGCACGACCTTATTTACCATACTGTAAGCGGTGAAATAAAGTCTCACGGCACCATGCGCGAGGTGGAGGAAAAGCTCAGACCTTATTCTTTTTACAGGGTGCACCACAGCTATCTTGTAAATTTATCTCACGTGTCGGCAGTTCGCGGCGATTCCATAATCGTCAACGGAACGGAAATCAAAATCAGTCGCGCAAAAAAGGCAGATTTCATGCGGGAGTTCGCGCATTTTGCGCAGAAGAGGTAAAATATGACCGCTCTTTTCGTGTTGGAAGAATGGCGCTTTATTCTCGAGTTGCTCGTCGCCGAATTTTTATTCGTTACTCCGTCGGCGCGCCGACGCGATAAGTTTGCGCTCCGCTGCATAGGCGGAACGCTGCTCTGCATGGGCGTTTCTCTTCTGTATTACTTTGTGCAGATGATATCGGCGCATAACATAATTTACGGTTCGATTATACACATTGCTTGGTATATATTCCTCACCGTTCTTTCGCTGCTCTGCATTCTGTTCTGTTACCGCATATCCTTCGGCTGGTTGTTGTTCTGCGGCATTGCGGGCTATGCGCTTCAGCATATAGAGTACGTAATAGTCAACGAGGCTTTCGCTCTGGGCTCTATCCCGAAATTAATGACAATATCCCGCTGTATACGGCAATTATCGTAATAACGTATGCTGTATTGTGTGCCGCCGTGGGGTTTGTGTTCCGCAGAAAACTCAACGTGCTCGGCGAACTTCAGTTCGCGGGTACTGTAAGGTCGCTTCTTTTTTACAGTCTGCTTCTTGCAATGTTGATAACTTCGGCGTTCATGGCGCAGATTCTGTTCCTTAACGGACAGGATAAGTACGCGCTTGAAAGCCCCAATTATATTGCAGGAATAGCCGATATTTTCAATTGCATATTCGTTCTAATTATACTTTACGCGTTCTGCTGCGTGCGCGAGCGCGACAGGCGCAACGATATAATAAACCAGATGCTCATAGTTTCGCAGAAACAGTATAAGTTCAAAAAAGAGACTATAGACATAATAAACGGCAAATGCCACGACTTAAAGCATCAGATAGGCGCTCTGCGCCGCATGACCAAGCCCGAGCAGGACGAGCGCATCCGCGAGCTCGAAAAGCGCATAATGTTCTACGATTTGTCTATAGATACCGGCAACGAGGTCATAAACACCATACTTACGGAACGAACGCTTTACTGTACGGAAAACGGCATAAGGCTGTATACATCGGGCAGCGGCAAAAAGCTTCAGTTTATGGACCCCGTAGATATTTATACTTTGCTCGGCAACGCGCTGGATAACGCGGTGGAAAGCGTTATGCGCATAGAGGATAAGGATAGGAAGGTCATAAACTTCAGCATTTCAGAGTAAGGCGAAATAGTTCTTATCCGCACGGATAACTACTACGAAGGCAAAATTGAATTTAAAAACGGCATGCCGCTCACAAGCAAAGCAATAAGTTTTATCACGGCTTCGGCATGGACAGCATGCGCAGAATAGTGGAAAAGTACGACGGCAGCATAGCTGTCGGCACGGAAGCGGGCATATTCACGCTGCAGATGGTCATACCCGTACCTTACGCCGAAGAGGGTGCAAGCGAAGGGGAAAATGGCAATAGTTAAGGCATATGTGCGGGCGAATTCTATTCCGCCCGCACATATTAAAAGCTGAGCAGTGCCAATAAATGACATTCTGTAAATAGTAATATTGTATTGCAAAGCTTACAGCATCGCGTAATATAAAAAATTCTTTCCGCGTTTTGCAACAGATTTTTCGGCGTCCGGGCTCTTCAGTACAAAATTTTTATAAAAACTTATAAAGATTGCTTAAAAACGCTTGTTTTTTTGTGTTTAGTTTTATATAATATTTAAGCATCAAAAGCAAAACGGCTCTGCGCATTATGTCGGTACTAAGGCTCAAGCCTTTTAAAATTGAGTAAAGCGCGGCAAGAAAGTTGCTTTTGAAAATAATTTCATATTGGGGCGTCGCCAAGCGGTAAGGCAACGGACTCTGACTCCGTCATTCGGGTGTTCAAATCACTTCGCCCCAGCCATAGCACTATATATTGTGGTTTGTAGGCATTACAGACACAATTATAGTGCTTTTTTCGTGTCTTTACGACGCTATTTTATGCGTAAAAAAGCCCGTTTTTTGGCTGAAAAGCTGAATTCATTCAGATTTTGGGAACTTTTGGGAATTTTTCTGGGAACTTTTCATAGCTTTTTAAGGCTCATTTTTTGTTCCCGTTTTTCGTCCTAAAATTCATAATTTACCTTATCGGCTTCGGCCTTTATGTACTCGTCGAAATAGGTCGTATATCCCCTGTCTACCGCAGAAGTTTTAACGTCCTTGTCGAACGAATGACCGTCCCACAGCATCACAACTTCCTGGTTGACGCCGGCTTCCTTGCACCTCGTTATAAAGGTGTATCTCAGCTCGTGCGGGTGATGATTGGGAAATAACCGCTTCAAAGTTGTGGCAACTGTCCTCGGATTCGTTTCGCGCGCCCTGTCAAAATCGACATAGCGCATAACCCTTCTGAATACCGGCGTGAACGGTATTTTTCGGACTGTCACGTTTCGTCCCATGCGCTCCTTGCTCGTTTCGCACTCAAGCATGCTATCTTCCGTAATCTTTATGGATTTAAGCTCGCTCTGCCTCAGTCCGAAATATAAAAGCACTAAAAGAGCCGAACTTGCGGCATTGTCCTGCTTCTGAATGCAAAAGTCCACAAGCGTCCTCTCTTCGGCCTTGGTGAAAGCCGTGCCTTTCTTGGTTTCGCGGTAGGGCAGTACAATCTTCTTCATCGGCGACTGAATTTTATAGTCTTCTGCCGCCATGTCGAATATGCAGGTGAGCTGCAGTTTGAGCTTTTCCGCCGTGCGGTGTCTGCCCCTGTCTATAAATCTGAACAGATAGTCCTGTATCATGGGGCGGGTAATTTCGCCTATGCCGTAGCTGCCGAACGCAGGCTTTAAATTTACGTTGTAAGAGCGCAGGTATTCCTTATATGTGGTAGGCTTTGTGGTGCGCTGCTTTATCTTAAGCCAGTTTTCCGCGCACTTGGCAAAAGTTATCTTTCTGCCTAAGTACGAATGAGACTGTTCGGCGCTTTGCTCCGACTGGCTCTGCTGAGGTTTGTCGTACGCCTCGTTGAACTTCTCTATGAATTTGTTTCTCATAGTGTCAAAGTCAACTGAGGCAACTTCTATCCTCTTGCCGTCGCGGCGATAGCGAGCCTGGAACATGCCTTTGTAATAGCGGTATTTGATGTATAAGTTATTGTACCTGAAAATGTTTCTTATCGGTGCAGCCATTTCTGAAATCTCCTTTTTAGTTAATTTCAAAACGCCCGATTTTTTCTCTCTGTCCTTTTTCTGTCCTTGGTTTAAAAGTTTTCTGATATTGTTTTCGCCGATGCTGTTGCTCGCTATTTTTAAAATAGTTGCAATGTGCTCGTCGGCGTCCGGACCTAAAGATACGTCCTTAATGAGTTTTGTTAAATTCTGTAATTCTCGTTCTGTCATTTCCTCCTTAAAGCGGTTATTGTAAAGGGTTACAGCCGCAAATGCAATCTCCTGTAATGATTCGATTTTTGATAGGCAGAAATCGTTCTGCCGCTTAAGCATTTTAAGTATAAACCCTATTTTGCAAAAAAGATAGCGCCACTGTGTTGACAAAACCGCAACTTTTGTTGACAAAACAGCACTAAAAAAGCAAGCTCACAAATTTGTATAGCTTGCGCGCCATACAAATTTCGTGATTTTGAAGGGACCTCTTCTCGTGCGGCGTAAGGTAGTAATCCGCCGCACTCGGTCACTGCAAATGCTTTTACATAGGCATTTGCTCATCTCACATTGCCAAACAGTGGATAGCCACTGTTTGAAGAATTGCAATGTTCGTCCCTCTGGCGGCGCTCTGATGCCCTCAGACTTATATGCGCCGCCATTCACCCTACTCAGGCGCAGGTATGCGCAAATTGGGTTGTGCTGGCGCAGGGAAACCCTGCTTGCACCATTATTCATTTTTAAAATAAGCGTTGTTATAAATCGCCTATGTACATTGCGTACTTCTGACGTATGCGGATGCGTTTATACTTAATCGCAAATATCGTCATCCCAAGGGCAAGCGCTGCCTGAGATTGATTCATTCCGCTTAAGTAGCAATTCAATGTCGCCAGCTCGGCATCGTTCAGTTGTAAATCTTTGATTAGCTTATCTGCCTTATCGTAGTCAACGTCCTTATTTTCAAAACAGTCTTTCGGGTCGGGAATGACGTGCTTATTGTGAGTGAACTCAATCTGTCTGTTTCTTGCTATCTTCCTGCGGTAGTGGAGAAGTATCTTGTCAACTTCTCGATAGCAGGCCTTCTTGATTGTAATTACCTTTCCTTTTCTGTCGATTCCGTATTCGTCATTTACATTCATTCCTTTGAACTCAAGCAAAAAGCAAATTGCAATCTGTGCATAGTCGTAACCGTCGGAGATTATGTAATCTCTTTCATTCATGTGGTGCATATCCTTGACAAGTCCGTTGTATAACTTTTCCACGACTTCATAATCGAAAGAATTTGCATTGCGAAGTACCTGCAAAGCAATCATTTCACCCATGAGTTTTACATTTTCGTCAGAGATAGGTTCGGCGAAGAGTTCGCCTTCGTTTCTGTACTTACCATCCGAGAATTTGGTAACAAGCATCTTCATATGTGATACCTCCGAGAGATTATATTTGCCTTTTTCGGGCAAGAGGGTAAGTGCATAGGACGGTGGAGGTAGTCAGCTTAAAAGTTATTTGGCGGAAGTCAACGGACAAAAGCAAAATTACCGCGTATTTGTTTGCTTGGCTTGATACAGCATAAATAATGCCCGACGGAGGGAAACTCTGCGGGGCAGTCAACTGACTTGCAATGTGGTTTTAAGCGGCAATTTTGCGACCGTTTACTTACGCGAGGAACTATGCCACACTTGCCCTCCCGAAAAAACAAAGTCGCAGGTGTATCAGAGAAAAACTTTGCAAAAAAGAAAGCCCCGATCAGTGTCGGGGCCGGTATATATCGGGGAAGGAATGGGGTTTGTAAAGAATATTTCAATTCTGTCGTCATACCAGACGATTTTCTGTATCAGGTAATTTATGAGCAACTGTGGCTCAGCACGCAACGCTTCTTCATAATACTCGCGTATCTGTGCTTCCGTCAATAAAACAGTCTGTTTGTTCTTTTCTATAAGGATAAGGCGTTCCAGTTCTTCTTGTCTTTTTTCCAGTTCATTCATACGCTTTTGTGTTGTATTGTTTATGATTCCGCGTTCAATGGCTGACACGATGTTTTTCAGCGCGCTTTCGTTCTGGCGTTGCTCTTTTATGAGAGATTTTAAAGCGGAGCGTTCTTTGTATTGCCTTTGTTGAGCGTCCATTATGCCGCGTATTAATTCCGACATGACAAGAGGGTCTTTCAGACGTTCTACGACTGCGTCAATGACGAGCTGTTCAAGTTTTTCCTTGCGCATGGAGGCTTTCTGACAATCGTTGAGACGATCCTTTCTGCCTCTGCATTTATAGTAGTATCTTGTATTGTTGCGACCATTACTGGAATCAGCAACGACGGGTTGACCGCAGTATCCGCATATAATTTTGTGGCGAAGCAGATAGTTGACTTTAACGCTGCGTTTTCCGTTCTTGTTCTTTTCGAGAATGGAGCGTACTTTTTTATATAGTTCTTCCGGAATGATTTGCGGATACATATCGGTGATATTATCTTCGCCAAAGCAATAGACTCCTGTATATTTTTCTCTGCGGAGCATGTTGTATATGGCATATTTTCTGAAAGGCTTGCCCCAGCAAAGCTGACCGCGTTCCGCAAGGACATCAAGTATTTTGCTGACATGCACCCCCTTGGAATACTCTGTGAAAATATACCGCACGTTTTGGGCAGCTTCTTCGTCTATAACAATTTTCTGCCCGTCAAGTTTGTAACCGTATGGCGGGCAGCCGCCCTGAAAGTGTCCTTTGAGCCTTGTCTCTCTCATTCCGCGCTTAATCTTTTGTGAAAGCTCGGCAGAGTAGTACTGGTTCATGCCCTCTAACAGACTTTCAAGGATTATGCCCTCGGGTGTATCGGGTATGTTCTCCATTGCAGAAAGGACTTTAACTCCGTTGTCGTGCAACGTCTTTTTATGTATCGCCGTTTCGTACTTGTTGCGGGAAAAGCGGTCAAGTTTATAAACGAGAACGTAATCCCATCGTCGCCCGGCGCTGTCCCTGAGCATCCGTTGAAAATCAGGTCTGTTATCGTTGGTGCCCGTCATTGCTCTGTCGATGTATGTATCGAGTATGACAATATTATTTCTTTGCGCATATTCCCGACAAACGCGCAGCTGACCTTCTATTGACTGCTCCGTCTGGTTGTCAGAAGAATATCTCGCGTAAACTACTGCTGTTTTCAATATTATTTTCCTCCTTTATAAATGTGCATTCTGCCTTTCGGCGGGAGCTGAAAAAACGGAAACGCATGCAATTCCCCCCATAATATATGCGAACTACTTTCCGTCAAGGGTTGCAAAGCAATGCATCTTGCCCTTGACGGAAAGGGCGTTTTCGTTTAAGCTGCCGAATACCGAAAGGCATATTCAGTTGGACTTCGGCATTTTTTCCAGAACCTCGGGACAAACCTTTCCGACAACTTCGCCGCGGACTATGCAAGTGAAATTGGGAGCAAGAATGTACTTGAACCCGTGTTCTTCGTCGCCCATCGGACAGATTATGTCTTCGTCCTGTATGTCGGATACAATGTAAGTCTTTATTCCCCTCGAATATATTACCTGTTCGTTCGACTTGGTTATGTATTTGAGCATATACTTTATGCTGTCGGCCACTTCGTAGCTGTTGTGAACTTCCGAAAAATGGCTTCTTCCGAATTTCTTATTGAAAAACGAATTTTGTATCGTCTTTTCCATTCTGTTTTTCTTTGTACTGAAATCATTGTGTTCTTCCAGCTCGCCCGGCATTCCGCCTTCCGGTATATATACAAGAGCGTGCAGGTGTAATCTTTCCCCCAGTTCGCCTCTTTCCCAGGCCGCGATATATCTCCAACCTTTTCTGTCGGCAAAGTGGTACAGCGTATTCATGATTTTCTTTTTGAACTGTTCTTCTGTATGCTTTTTATCGTCATATGTAAATGTGCAAAAGTAGTTCCACTGATATAAGTGAGCGCGCCTTATCATGCGTTTGTATCGTTCCCATCTGTTTCTGCTCAGCCTGTCAAAGTGTTCCTCGACGAATTGTGCGGCTTCATCGATATCTTTGAACATGGGAGTGAACTCCGTCAGAAGTTTAGCCTTTCGCTTGGCCCGTCCGCCGGTCAGCTTTTTGAATGCTTTTTCAAATTCTGACACTCTCACGGAAGCAGCTTTATCTTTCTTTTTTCTGTTGCCGCTGTTCCGTTCTGTGTGTGGTATGGCTATCCAGCAAAATCCGTCGAAGTAAACTTTTGCTCCGAGAAGGTTCATTCCTGTTCACCTCCCCGAGCAAGCTCGTTTATTCTGCGAAACAGCGTGCAAAATAATACGTTTTTTTCGCATTCGCTGAGTGCGGAAATGTCAGGCGTTCCGACCGCGGTCACTGAAATAGATTGTTCGTTTTTTTTCTGCAAATTTAATCACCTCGAATGAAAAATTTGCACGAAAAAAGGGCATAGCACAAAAGAGAGAAATGCTCGTTAAGTAAGCTCGTTAATTTCTTTCTTTTATGTTATACCCTTGACTTCTTTACGACCCCGCCTCGATATTCCGCTCGAGGACCACGGCGCGGCTTTTAATTGCCGCTCTTATACGCTGGCATCGTTTCAACGGTTTTCTGTTCTTTCTTTCAATCTAATCTGATCTAATCTAAAAACTCTCTTATTCAGTTGTACGTGCTCCTTTTCAGGTGCATAACAGCATTATACAACATAAATAGCAACATGTCAAACATTTGTTTGTATTTTGCGTGAAAAATTTCCGCAGTTATCCACAAAGGGGAAGAGGCTCTGCGGTATTCTTTTTAAGACTGCGTAATAAACAGAAAGCCTGAACCGTACCGCCGCGGGGTAAAAAAAGGCAGTTCGCAAGCGGGTCAGCGCGAATGCCTTTTTCCTCGTCGCCGTCAACTTCGCCTTGCGGCAATTTGCTGGGCGCAAACTGCCGGGTTTGTTGTGTTGCGGCTCCTCTTCCCAAAAAATCTTTGACTTTGTCAAATTTTTTTCGGGAGCCCTGTAAATTAGTCAGGTTGTTTATTTGTGCAGTTAAAAAGACGTGAGCTTGTCTGCGGCGGCGCGAAGCGCC
>CAJLLH010000012.1 GCA_905207385.1 uncultured Eubacteriales bacterium | reverse complement strand
CCGCACGGTAACATATGCGGCGCGCGCCGCCAAATTAATGCACCGAACGGCATTGATTGCGGCATATTGCCGAACCAATTAAAATTTTAAGTACCAAAAGAGCATACAAAACAGCGCGGAGCTTATTTAAAAAATATGCTCCGCGCGGCGGTTCTGAAAAAATATGCCAGACCCGCGCGCGATTGTCAGTGCCTTACAAGTTCGGACTCTATTGCAAGCTCCGTTTCTTTGTCGTACAGGTAAGCCGCTTTGAAAGGTACGGCAAACCTGCACACCGAGCCCCTTTCGGGGGTGTTGTGAGGGTTTACTTTGAGTATGACGTTTACTCCGTCGGCGGTGGCGTATACGTTGGTTACGTCGCCGAGAAGTTCGGTAAGTTCAACTTTTGCTTCGAATACGTAGCTGTCGGCAGGGGTCTCGCCCTCCTTTACAAGCTTTATAGCCTCGGGTCTGAACGCAAAAACAACGTCCCTGCCTTCGGAAGCCGCAACGTCCTTTATTATGGGCGCGATTTCAAGCGTTTCGCCCCCTTCGCCGGCGAGAACGAGCTTGCCGCCTTCGACCTTGCCGTTCATGAAGTTCATGGGAGGTTCGCCTATGAAGCCCGCCACGAAAAGGTTGCGGGGGTAGAAATAAAGTTCGAAAGGCGTGCCAACCTGCTGTATTACGCCAAGCTTCATAACCACTATCCTGTCGGACATGGTCATAGCCTCGGTCTGGTCGTGAGTTACGTATATGGTGGTTGCGCCTATGCCGCGGTGTATCTGCTTTATTTCCGAACGCATGGTAACCCTCTGCTTTGCGTCGAGGTTGGAAAGAGGTTCGTCCATAAGGAAGATGTTAACTTTGCGGATGAGCGCGCGGCCTACCGCTACGCGCTGCTGCTGGCCGCCCGAAAGCTGGCGCGGGAACCTTTCGAGGTAGTCGGTAAGACCTAAAATTTTGGCGGTAGCCTGAACCTTTTCTTCTATTATGTCGGCGTCTATGCCCTCGAGCATAAGGCCGAAAGCAAGGTTTTCGTAAACCGTGAGGTGAGGATAAAGGGCGTACGACTGGAATACCATGGCTATGCCCCTCTCCTTGGACGACATCTGGTTCGCAAGCTTGCCGTCTATGTAAAATTCGCCCGAAGATATTTCTTCAAGGCCGGCTATCATGCGGAGCGTGGTGGACTTGCCGCAGCCCGACGAGCCTACCAGGCAAATGAATTCCCCGTCGTTGATTTCAAGGTTGAAATCGTGCACGGCGTGAAATCCGTTAGGATACACTTTGTTTACGTCTTTTAAGATGAGATGTGACATTCTTTTTTCCCCTATATTATAATTCGATCAAAATCCGCTTAAAAGTTGAGCTCAAAGCGGAACAAATGTTAAAGCGATGCCCGTAGTTTCAAGCCTTTTTCCGTAAGTAAAATTTACATGAGGTCGCGCGTTGCGATGTTGTCCATATCGTCGTACGTCTGGTTTTCGCCGCACATGCCCCATATAAAGGTGTAGTTTACCGTGCCTACGCCAGTGTGTATGGACCAGCTGGGCGATATTACCGCCTGCTCGTTGTGCATTACTATGTGGCGCGTTTCCTGAGGAGTGCCCATAAGGTGGAATACCGCCTCGTTTTCGGGAAGTTCGAAGTACATGTATACTTCCATTCTTCTTTCGTGAGTGTGGCTGGGAAGAGTGTTCCACGCGCTGCCTACGGCAAGTTCGGTCATGCCCATGGAAAGCTGGCAGCTCTGGCAAACTCCGCCGATTATGAACTGGTTTATCGTCCTCTTGTTTATGGTGGCTTCCGTGCCGAGGTGGCGCTGTATGCAGTAAGCCGTGCCTTCGGGTGCGGGCTTGCCCTCTACGGGTTTTGTGATTTTAACCGTGGGGTAAGTTTTGTGCGCGGGGCAGGAATTGATGTAGAACTTGGCGGGATTTTTTGCATCGTCGGAGGCGAACACTATCTCTTTTGTGCCCATGCCGATATAAATGCCCTCTTTGAAGCCGATGTTGTATACCTTGCCGTCAAGCGTAATCGTGCCTGCGCCGCCTATGTTGATAACGCCCATCTCGCGCCTTTCGAGAAAGAAGTTGGTTGCAAGCTCTTTGAAAGTGCCCAAAGAAAGCTTGTCTTTTACGGGCATTGCGCCGCCCGCTATAATTCTGTCCTGATGGGAATAGGTCAGAAGAATATCGTCTTCCGCGAAAAGTTTTTCTATCAAATATTTTTCCCTGAGTTCCTTGGTATCATACCTTTTGGAATCGTCGGGATGGTTTGCGTATCTGACGTCGAATTTCATATTTTCCTCCATAATTTTTATACGCGCACGCAAAAGAGTGCCACATATGCTTTATTTACTGCAATGCCTATGCACGCAGCCCTTTTGTTTTAAATTGGTAAATTGCGCTTACCGCACTTTATGCCGACCTCATTTCAGAAACCGCAAAAAGCGCTCCGCTTTATGCGCGTCGGCGCCGCCGCAAGGCGGACAGCCTTTTGTCCGCAGTCAGCCCCTTATTTTCCGCCGCGGAAAAATTTATACTTTTAAGATTTTTTCTCTTTTGAATGATGCCGCGCGTTGCCGCACGACTTAATGCCGCGTTGCCGCGGTTAAATTGAAACCGCCGCGCGTTGCCGCGCAACTTTACGCCGCGTTTACGTGGTTAAATTCAGACTTTTGCCCACTTATCTTCAATGAATTTAATGCAGGGAACAATGTTTTCGCCCGTAGTGCCCTCGAGCACGAGGTACGCGTTTTTATCGTACGCCTTTATGCGCGACAGGATTGCATCGAAATCGAAAAGACCAGTGCCTGGCGGAACCTGCTTTACCTTGCCTTCCTCGAACACGTAATCTTTGATATGGAAAACGCGTATTCTGCCAGCGAAAGTTTTAAGTCCCTCGTCAAGAATTTCAAGGTATTTTTCGTGGTTGGAAGCGTCGAGGTAGTTGTATATATCAAAAATAACCTGCACGTTTGGCATATTTATGGCGTCTATCGCGCGGCTGAGCGTTTTTACGTCGTAGCAGACGTGCCCCGCTGCGCCCTCCATGCCTACGTTGACGCCGAGCGTCGCGGCGTATTCGGCAAGCCCCCTGAAAGTGGCAATAACCCTTTCAAGCGCCTCTTCGGTGCGGTTTTTGGGGTTGTACGTCCATTTATCGTCGTTGTAAGAGCCCGTTTCCGAGCCTACTATGTCGCAACCGAGCCTTTTGCAGTGGCTAAGGTATTCTTTGAACACCGCCACTCCGTTTCCGACCTTTTCGGGGTCGGAATGGACGGGGTTGAAATATGCGCCGATTAAAGCTACGTCAATACCAGCCGACTTAAGCGCCGCGCCCAGGGCGGCGGAATTTTCTTCCGTGAGCTGCCCCGGACGGTACTTAAGCTCGTCCATGAACTTGTAAGCTACAAGCTGGACGGCGGATATGCCGCAGGTTTTGCACTTTTCTATGGCGGGGGCAAGCCCCTTTACGCCAAGATCGTGCGTGCGGAAAGCTATTTTCATTTATCTCTGAACACGACCGCTGCCGTCGCCGCCTGCGAGAGCTTCAACTTCCTTTCTGGTTACAAGGTTGAAGTCGCCGGGGATGGTGTGCTTGAGCGCGGATGCAGCTACGCCGAATTCAAGCGCGGACTTGAAGTCCTTGCCGTCGAGGAAGCCGCAGATTACGCCGCCCGCAAAGCTGTCGCCGCCGCCTACGCGGTCAACGATGGGAGCAATTCTGTATTCTCTGGAATGATAGAATTCCTTGGTTTCGCCGTTGTATATGCAAGCCGACCAGCCGTTATCAGATGCGGAGTGGCTTACGCGGAGCGAGCTTATGGCATACTTGAAGCCGAATTTTGCTACCATCTGCTCGAATATCGACTTGTAGCCGTCAAGGTTGAGCTTGCCGGAGGTTACGTTGGTTGCCTCGGGCTTGAAGCCGAGAACGAGTTCTGCGTCTTCTTCGTTGCCGATGCACACGTCAACGTACTTCATAAGACCGGTCATAACCTTCTGAGCCTTTTCGGAAGACCAGAGCTTTTTGCGGAAGTTGAGGTCAACGGATACGGTAACGCCGTGCTTCTTTGCAGCCTTGAGAGCTTCTTCGGTGAGAACTGCCGCGCTGTCGGATACGGCGGGAGTGATGCCCGTGAAGTGGAACCAGTCAGCATCCTTGAAAATTTCGTCGAAGTCGAAATCTTTAGCGGTTGCAGTGGTTATGGACGAATGAGCCCTGTCGTATACGACTTTGGAAGGCCTCATAGCCGAGCCCGTTTCAAGATAGTAGATGCCGAGCCTTTCGCCGCAGCGAGCGATGTGCTTGGTTTCTACGCCGTACTTTCTGAGTGCGGCAACTGCGCAGTCGCCAAGCTCGTTTGCGGGAAGAGCGGTTACGAATTCGGCGTTGTGGCCGTAGTTTGCGCAGGATACGGCAACGTTGGCTTCACCGCCGCCGTAGTTTATATCGAACTCGTCGGCCTGGATGAACTTTTCGTTGTTGGGAGTGGAAAGGCGGAGCATTATTTCGCCCATGGTTACAAGCTTTTTCATAAATTAACTTTTCTCCTTGAAAAATTTTGTTTTTATGGTTTTATATCAAGCGGCGTTGCCGCTTTTTATCTTTCTGCGCTTTTATTATAGCGCATTGGTTAAAAGGTGCGGCGCGGTCTGCGCCGCTTATTTTGCATTATAACGCGGCGCGGTGTGCGCCGCGCCGCGTTATTTATTTACTTTCTTTTAACAAGATGAACGGCAAAGCCGCCGAACTGGTCCTTAAGGTATGCAACCGTAAGTTCGCCGGACGCGTCGAACTTGAACGAGCTTGCGTCCGCCTCGAAGCCGCGGGCTTTAAGCTGATATACGGCGCGCTTTACAGAGTTGGTGGCGATTGCGATGTGTCCGTTGTCGCCCCTGAAAGGCGTCTTCATCATCTCTATGTAAGTGGAAGCGAATACCGAGCTGTTGCCCACCTTTTTGCCGAAGCCGAAAGCCGCGTCGAACTTGTCTGCAACAGACTCCGCCTCTTCGGGGTTGGCGCAGTTGATGCCTACGTGAACGAGCTCGAAGCCGAGCATTCTGTCTACCGCTTCCTTGCAAAGACGGGTGATTTCTGCCCAGTTTTCTTCAGCGAGCGCCTTTGCGGGAACTATCCAGCTGCCGCCGCAGCATACGATTTTGTTGTATGCAAGGTAGCTGTTGAGGTTGTCCGCATTTACGCCGCCTGTGGGCATGAAGCGCATTGAGCTGTAAGGCGCGCATACAGACTTTATGTATGCAAGTCCGCCCGCCTGCTCTGCGGGGAAGAATTTTACAAAGTCGAGGCCGAGTTCCATAGCCTGCTCTATTTCGCTTGCGGAGGAAAGTCCGGGAGCGAAGGGTATGCCCTTTTCAAGGCAGTGCTTTACAACCTTGGGGTTGAGGCCGGGAGCAACGCAGAATTTTGCGCCCGCAGCGAAAGCCGCGTCTGCCTGCTCGCAGGAAAGTACGGTGCCCGCGCCGACCATCATATCGGGATAGGCCTTTACCATGCGCGCGATAACTTCGTCTGCACCCTTTGCGCGGAAAGTTACTTCGGCGCAGTTGATACCGCCGTCGCGCAGAGCTTTTGCAAGCTTTTCTGCGTTTTCAACCTTGTCAAGCTTGATTACGGGAACTATGCCGATGTTGCCGAACTGCTCAACTACTTCATCAATCTTTTGCTTAACGTTTGCAGCCATAAAAAATATTTCTCCTTATTTACGCCGCGCCTTGGGCGCAGTTGCTTTTAAATTATTTTTCGACACCAACTTAATTATAGTGTGCCGCCGCCCTCAAGTAAATATACAAAACGGTTGTATTCATATACTTTTCGGGCATACGCTTTTAATTCTGACAATAAGCGCGCACGCGCGCGTTATAACGCGCGGCATTAGCCGCGCTTATATGAGAGTGCAGGTATGCACCTTTTAAAGCTGCTGCCAGACGCGCATTGTTTGCGCTTGCAAACAAAAAATATGCAAAGACCGTTACCTTCCGAGCCAGCCGCCGTCCACGGCGAGCGTGAAGCCGTTGACATAGTCGGAAGCCGCCGAAGCGAGGAATACCGCCGCGCCCTCGAGGTCGGCGGGAGTGCCCCACCTGCCTGCGGGTATGCGGGCGAGGATGTCGGCAGAACGCTCTTCATCCTGCCTGAGCTGCTGGGTGTTGTTGGTTGCCATATATCCGGGGGCGATTGCGTTTACATTGATGCCGTACTTTGCCCATTCGTTGGAAAGGGTCATGGTTATTCCCCTTATCGCCGACTTGGATGCCGTGTACGAAGGCACTCTTATGCCGCCCTGATAGGAAAGCATGGACGCGATGTTTATTATTTTGCCGCCGCTGCCCTGCTTTATGTACTGTTTTGCCACAGCCTGGGTGAGGAAGAACACCGTTTTTAAGTTTACGGCGATTACCGAGTCCCAGTTTTCTTCGGAAAACTCTATCGAGTCCTGCCTTTTGATTATGCCCGCATTGTTTACGAGGATATCCACTCTGCCGAACTTTTCAATAGTGCCTTCCACCACCTGCGGAATTACGTCGCACGTGCTTAAATCGGCAATAATGTTGTGGAAATCGTCGCCGAGCATTTCCTTGGTTTCGGTGCTCGGTCTGCGCGAAACGCCGACTACTTTTGCGCCCGCCTCAACAAACGCGCGGCTTATGCCCTGGCCGAGCCCGGTGTTGCTGCCCGTAACAATGGCTACCTTGCCCTTTAAGCTGAACTGATCGAGTATCATACATTTTCCTCCTTTAATTTGCGCAATTTTGCGCAATGGCTCCGCGCGCATTTCTGCGCGCGGAGCATTACCCTATACGCGCGGCATCGCCGCAACTACTATGCTATCACTTTTTGCATAGTTTTACAAGAAAAATATCAAAAAAATGATAACGTTACTTTTTTATCGATTACTTTTCTTTAAAGAACCCCACGGCGGCTGTTATTTGCCGAAAAAATAACCGCAAAAGTCTGCATTATATTAAATTGACTGCGGAATATTCCGCAATTAACGGCGTTTTGACTTTTTCAGTCTTTATCGAAAAGCACCGTCGCGCCGCTTTCAATTTTGTACACCTTGCCGCGGATTTCCACCCAGACGGGCGAATGCGAAGAGTTGTACACCCTTTCGCCGTCCACGGAGTACACGAGGCTTTCCCAGCACTTCACGTAATCGTAAATTTCGCCGTTGGTTGCAAACCAGATATCCTCCCTTCCGCTTACCCGCTTTGCAAGGTTTTCGATGACGTCCCAGTTGTCGCGGTCGTCAAATTCGTAGGAATGACCCCATATGTAGAACAGCCACGGCTCTCTGAATTTGAACTCGTCAGAAGGCTTTTTGTTCAGAAATTTATCGGTAAGCTCGCCGAGAGCGGGGTCGTTATGGTGGCACGTGGGGTTCAGCCTGAGCCAGTCGGAAGGGATATCGAACGAGTGCGAAGATACCGTAGTTCGCGCATAGTTGACGCCCAACGCCTTAAGCGCTTCCACCGCTCTGTCGCTTACGCCGCTGTAAGCGTACGCCATTCCGTTTACTATTCTGCCGAACTTTTCTTCCAGATAGGCGCGGTTGTCCGCCACCTCCTTTATGGCTAGCGGCAGTGGCGCTTTGCTTAAAAATATGTGCCGCGCGCCGTGCAGAGCTACCTCGTGCGGGGTGTTTATATATGTTGCTATTGTCTGCTCCTCATCCATTCGGTTGTGCCAGGAGCGCACGCCGAAAAGAAGGTTGTTGAGGTTGAAAGTGCCCTTTAAATTATACTTTGCAAATATTTCGATAAGCTTTTTATCCGCCTCGACACCGTCGTCGTAACTGAACGTAAGCGCCTTTTCGCGGCCTTCGGGAAAGCGCATATAGCGCTCGTGATACATCTGAATAAACATAAATTCCCCCTTGATATGCTTTATTTAATGCATTATTTAAACGCGGTGCGCGCCGCTTAAAATTTTGTTTTTATTGTATTTTTTTGCGTGTCTGCGCGAATAGGGCGAATACTCTATTTTTTTGCCCGCGCGGACGCTCTGTCTGAACGCCGCGTCGCTCATTCTGTCGCGCGGCTCTTCGGCGATAAGTCCCGAAGCCTTCTTCCATCTGCCCGTAAGCAGCCTTGTAACGAAAAGCACGGAGCGGCCGACCCAATCTGCGCACATCGCTATCCAGAAGCCCCACGCGCCGAAACCCTGCGTAAGTTCAAGTCCGAACAGCCTGTTGTATACGCCGAGAAGAGCGTCGTCCGTAAGAAGGAAGCATATGCCGACCCTTAAGATTATCATTGAGGATATTGCCGAATACATTACGTATTTTACGTCCGACGTGGCTTTGAGTATTGCGGGCGTAGTGAAGGAAAGCGGGTAGGTTACAAGCTGGAAGGAAAGGCACAGATACAGACATTTGAGAGCTATGTCGTAAGCTTCGTCGGGGTAGTCGTACAGCCTTACCAGCCAGTGCGCGGAAAACATTATAAGAAGAACCATTGCGGCGTTGGCTATGTAAGAGATGATGAACATCTTCTTCATATAATACTTTACCTGGTCCATATCGCCCGCGCCGACCGCCTGCCCCACCACCGTCAGAGCCGACGTGCCCACGCCGCTGCCTACGACCGAGGCTATGTTATTTATGTTGTTGGCTATCGAGTTGCCGTTTGCCTGAAGGTTTACGCCCTTGCCGGGAATTATGTTGTAGTCCACGTAGCACGACGCGTTTACAAAGGTGTTGGTAAGCAGTTTGCCAAGCTGGAAAAGACAGCTTTCTATGCCGCTGGGAATGGCAATGAAAAGTATTTTTTTAACCATTTTCCCGTCGAAACGGAAACGGAATATTGCCGCGGGAGTTACGCGGACAATGTTGCTTTTGCGCGCAAGCATTACAAACATGAATACCGCGGGTATTACCCTTGATATGAGCGTTGCCGAAGCCGCGCCGAGAACCGCCCACTTGAGCCCGTAAATAAACAGCGCGTTCAGTGCAACGTTGACCACGCAGCTTATGCCCGCGCTGAGCATGGTATAAAAACTCTTGCGCTGAGCGCGAAGAAGCGCCGCGCAGCCGTTGAACAGTCCGATGAAAGGGAACGATGCTGCGGTTATGTAAAAATACTGCCGCTGATAGGTAAAAGTTTCTTCGCTGACGTCGCCATAAAAAAGTTTTAAAACAGGAGTGTTGAGAATGAGGCACAGCGCCGCTATGGAAAGCGAGGAAATGAGCACTATCACCACCATATGACACGCGCTTTTGTTGGCTTTGTCGGTCTGCCGCGCGCCCAGATACTGGCTGGTTATTATAGCTCCGCCCGTGGCGAACGCAGAAAACAGCTGAATTATCAGGTTGTTTATCTGGTCTACGTTGGATACGGCGTTGCCCGCATTGCCCGCCGCGTCTATGCCCGAAACCATCATCGAGTCGAAAAGTCCGAGCGACGTGGAGAAAATAGATTCTATAACAATGGGCGCTATCAGCCACAGGAGCTGCTTGCCCGTAAAAAGAGTATACTTTTTTTTCGGCTTTTTTGCCGTTGCCACCGTTTCCGTAAAAAATACCCTCCCGTTTAAAAAATATTTCCTACTGTACCCGCGCCTTTGCGTCAGATTAAGATTAAGCCGCGACGCCGCGCCGTTTATATTTTTGCACGGCGATTATGCTGAATAATTATTGCAGATACGCAACCGCTGTCAACACGCGCGCGCTCTCTCTCACGCGCGCACGACACCGCCGCGGTTGCAACACATTATAAACTTTTTATATAAATTGTCAATGATGTGAATGACGTTTAAAAAAATTTTATTTTTTAACACTTTTTGAAAGGAATTTTTTACCGTTTATTGAATTAAACCGCCTTTATGCGACAAATTGTGAATTTGAAACAAACGTAAAAAATTTTACAGTTTGCTCTTTTGACTATTTTTAACACCGCCCGAATACCATACGGCGGGGCTTATTCGCGATGAATAAAATACAGATTTACAAATAAAAATACACAACGAGCAAAACTTTTTTACACAGTCCGCAAACACATTATAACACGCGGACAAAGCCATTGCAATACCCCTTTTTATGACAGAGGCGCGCCGCACGCAAACGGCAAGCGCTTCTTTTGGCACAATAATCGGCAAGCAAACGCAACACGCAAAAAACACGAAAGCCGCGCAAACAGCAAGGGGCGCGCTCACTTTTTCAGAACAAACAGAAAAATGCGCAATACAACACGAAAGTACGCGCAAACAGCAAGGGCACGCTTTCCTTTTAAAAACAAACAGTCAAACGTTCAAAACAAAACGCGAGGGCGCGGAAAAACTTTTCCGCACCCTCGCGTTACTCGCCGAAAGGCGTTTAATTATTTATTTTGCGGCGCGCAAAACGCGCTTTTTAGCAAAACTGATATGGCGGGCAAAAACGCGCCTTTATAGTAACGCAGATACGCCGAATAAAAACGCGTTTTTTATACATCAACGCTCAATTGCCCCGCACATATGCGCCGATTACTGCTTGTTTGTGCTTTCTTCGTCCGTCTTTAAAACATCGGAATTCGCTAATACATCGGAATTTGTCTCGTCCTGAGCAACGGCAAAACCTTCCGCCGCGGAGGGATACGACTGCGCCGCGCATTCGGCGGGAACGCCCTCTGCATTGGCGGCATAGTCGCGCGCGAGGGTATCCGCGTTGCGCACTTTATTTACAAGGCGCGCTTCCTTGCGCAGCTTTTTAAGACAGGGAATATTGAAGTAGAACGCCACAGCGACGCCCATGCCGAGCGTCCAGCCGATAGACCAAGCCCAGCCGACGCCGGCAAAACCCAGAGGCACGGTGAGTATGAACACGAGCGCGACGCGCAGAATAAGGTCGGTAAACGTGCTTATGGTAAAGCCGAGGTTGCCGCCCGAACCGCGCACGACATCGTCCGCCATGACCTTTACGTTGACTATGAAGAAGAAAGGCGAAACTATGGTTACAAACATCACGCCGCTGTCTATGGCGAGCTCTATATCGCCTTCCGCAGACATAAACAAGCCTACGAGCGGGCGGGCAAACACAAGGCAGATTACGACGAACACCGCCGTCAGCGTGGTAGAAATTACCAATGCCGCGCGGAAGCCTTCCTTTATTCTTTTATACTTGCCCGCGCCGTAGCACTGAGAAACAAAGTTGGCAAGACCCGTGCCGCACGTGCAGAAACAGGTTGTGCAGAACACCAGCAACTTCACGCCGGCGGTGAAACCGTCGGTTATGCCAAGCCCCTGAGCGTTGGCAAGCTCGTTGATGCGTATCTGAATTACAAGGTTGCCGATCGAAACGAAGCTGTTCTGCAGAACTACGGGCAGAGCGAGTATGAGCAGAGTTTTTAAAACCGAAGGCACGAAAACGTGGAACTTTTCGTCCGAGGGCATTTTTTTGAACCTTAAAAAGACAAATACTATGGTAAGTATGCACGACGCGCCCTGAGCTATGAACGTTGCCCACGCAACGCCCTCTACGCCCCACGGGCGGACCATTACGATATCGAGCACTATGTTGCTCACCGAAGATATTACAAGAAAAATAAAGGGCGTGCGGCTGTCGCCGAGCGCGGAAAAGATACCCGTACCGAGGTTATATAATATAAGGAAAGGCAGACCGAAATAATATATATTGAGGTAAGCCACGCTTTCGTCAAGCGCCTCCTGCGGGGTTTTGAGCGCCTTAAGCAACGGTTCGCAGCTGCATACGCCGATTACGAGCAGCAATACCGCGAGCACCGCGAACGATATGAGACCGGTAAATATGGCAGTTTTTACGCCCGCATTGTTCTTTGCGCCGAACAGCCTTGATACAAGCACCGCGCAACCCGCATTTGCGCCGAGCGCTATTGCCATAAGGATATTGACTATGGAATTGGACGCGCCTATCGCCGTAAGCGCCGTAGGACCTGCAAATTTGCCCGCTATAATCGTATCGGCAAGCGTATAAAGCTGTTGGAATACAGCGCTGCCGAACAGCGGCAGTATGTAAATTAAAAGTACTTTGAACGGCTTACCTCTGGTCAGATCGGTATTCATAAAAAAATCCTCTTGCGGCGCGCACGCGCCTATTTCTCTCCAAAAAAATACGCACCGCAGCCGCGGCGCAACTGATGCAACGCTTTTCAGTGCGCATTATATCACCGACCTTTCCCGTTGTAAAGCGTATTGAAATAATTTTTCAACCGATAAATTTATACTCAGAACGCGCGAAAAACGCACGCACCCCCTCCACCTGAGCCGCCGCGCATAGCTGTGAAAAAACATTGCAGACCTTATGTTTAAACGGCGCAAAAGTGCGTTATAAAATAAGCGTAAAAAGATTTTACGCATAATTGACGGCGTAAAAAAGCCGCGGCGGACTTTATGAGGGCGACGCGGCAAAGACAAAGCATTTTCCCCCATAAGGAGGTTGATATTATGAACGGCAACCGTTTTACTCAGAACAGCATTCAGGCTATAAACAACTGCGAAAAAACTGCGGAAGAGTACGGAAATACTGAAATAATGCCCGTGCACATACTGCACTCGCTTTTAGACAGCGACGGGCTTATTTTCCGCATTCTTTCCCGACTTGGCACAGACGCGGCGGGGCTTGCACGCGCAGCCAAAGACGAAATTGAAAAACTGCCCCGAAGCTCTTCGCACGGCAACGTATTTCTTTCGCCCGCGGCGAACAGAATTTTTACGAACGCCGAAAAACTTGCGGGAAGCATGAAGGACGACTATATTTCGGTAGAGCACCTCTTCCTTGCACTGCTCGACGAAAACGACCCCGTCTGCGACAGACTTTTCAAGACGTTCGGCGTGAACAAAAATTCCTTTTTGCAGGGGCTTAAATCGGTGCGCGGCAACACCAACGTAAAAACCGACAACCCCGAAGACACTTACGAGGCGCTTGAAAAGTACGGCACCGACCTTACGGCGGCGGCGCGCAAGCACAAGCTTGAACCTGTTATAGGGCGCGACGAGGAAATAAGGAACGTTGTGCGCATACTTTCGCGAAAGACGAAGAACAACCCCGTGCTGATAGGCGAGCCGGGCGTAGGCAAAACGGCTATTGCCGAAGGGCTTGCACAGCGCATAGTTAAGGGCGACGTACCCGAAGGGCTTAAGGATAAAACTTTGTTCTCGCTGGATATGGGCGCACTCATCGCGGGAGCAAAGTACCGCGGCGAGTTTGAAGAAAGGCTTAAGGCGGTATTGCAGGAAGTAACCAAGTCGGAAGGGCGCATTCTGCTTTTCATAGACGAACTGCACACCGTGGTAGGCGCGGGCAAGACGGACGGCGCAATGGACGCAGGCAACCTTTTAAAACCCTTGCTTGCGCGCGGCGAACTGCACTGCATAGGCGCGACCACGCTTGACGAATACAGAAAATACATTGAAAAAGACGCCGCACTTGCAAGGCGTTTCCAGCCCGTAATGGTGGACGAACCTACCGTGGAAGACACTATTTCCATTCTCCGCGGACTTAAAGAGCGCTTTGAAATTTTCCACGGCGTGCGCATTCACGACGACGCGCTAGTCGCCGCGGCTACGCTTTCAAACCGCTATATTACCGACCGTTTCCTGCCCGACAAGGCGATTGACCTTGTGGACGAGGCGGCGGCAATGATACGTACGGAGATTGACTCCATGCCCTCGGACATGGACGACATGAACAGAAAAATACTACAGCTTGAGGTTGAAGAAAAGGCGCTTTCCAAGGAAAAGGACAACATTTCCGCCGCAAGGCTTGAGGCGCTTAAAAAAGAGCTTGCCGAATACAAGTCGCGCTTCAACGAAATGAAAGCCAAATGGCAGGACGAAAAGCACGCCATTCAGGCAGAAAAGGAGCTTAAAGAGCAGGTTGATTCGCTTAAGGCGGAAATTGATTCCGCGACCAACAGCGGCGATTTTGAAAAGGCGGCGCGCTTAAGGTACGGCGAACTGCCCGCACTAGAAAAGAAGCTGGCTGACGCCAAGGCGCAGAACGCGGGCAGAAAGGGCGACCTTTTGCAGGACGAAGTTACCGAGGAGCAGATTAACCAGATTATTTCGCGCTGGACGGGCATACCCGTTGCGCGCCTTAAAGAGGGAGAGCGCGAAAAGATACTGCACCTTGCCGACGACATGCACAAGCGCGTAGTCGGTCAGGACGAGGCCGTAAGCAAAGTTTCAGACGCAATCCTCCGTTCGCGCGCCGGCATTTCCGACCCCAACAGACCGATAGGCTCGTTCCTCTTCTTAGGCCCTACGGGCGTGGGCAAAACCGAACTTGCCAAAGCGCTCGCCGAAAACCTGTTCGACGACGAAAAGAACATCGTGCGCATAGATATGTCGGAGTATATGGAAAAATTCTCGGTATCCCGTCTTGTAGGCGCGCCTCCCGGATACGTAGGTTACGAGGAAGGCGGCACGCTTACCGAAGCCGTGCGCAGAAAGCCTTACTCGATAGTGCTTTTCGACGAAATTGAAAAGGCGCACCCCGATGTGTTCAACATTTTGCTGCAGATACTCGACGACGGCAGAATAACCGACTCGCAGGGGCGCACGGTGGACTTCAAGAATACCATAATAATTCTCACCTCCAACCTCGGCGCGGCGGACATTATAGACGGCATAGAGGGCGGCGAAATTTCCAAGGCGGCGCGCGACAGAGTCAACGCCATACTTAAGCAGTCGTTCCGACCCGAATTTTTAAACAGGCTGGACGAAATAATAATGTTCAGACCGCTCACCCGCGAAAATATAGGCGGCATCGTGAACATTCAGCTTAAGCGGCTTGAAGAAAGACTGAAAGCCGAAAACATTGAGCTTGAAATTACCGAAAAGGCCCGCGAATATATCGCAGACAACGGCTACGACAACGTTTACGGCGCGCGTCCTTTGAAGAGATTTATCCAGAAGTACGCCGAAACGCCAATAGCAAAGTTTATTATTGAAAAGAACCCCGAAGCGGGCAGCAAAATTACGCTGGATGCCGCAGAAGACGGATTATTCCTTAAATGATTCGCGCATATATGCGGGTTAATTCAAAATTTAAGCTTACGGGCGCGCCTTTTTAAGGGC
>CAJLLH010000011.1 GCA_905207385.1 uncultured Eubacteriales bacterium | reverse complement strand
GGGCAAATGCCCCGCCGCCTTAATAAAATTTATAATTTGTTCAGTCGTCCCGCTCAATCTCTGTATCTCCGCGGAAGTAAACATATTCGCCGTTAATTACGCGCACGGTGTAGGTGGCAACGGAAGAAGTTCCGCCTACGCTGATATTTATGACGTCGTCTTCCTGCCAGAAAGCAAAAATTTCGCTCTTCCCGCTCTCCCAAACCTGCATAACAAGCTCGGTTTCGTCTTCTTCCTGCTCAAATTTGAAAGTCGTTACGGAAATTATTTCGCCTTCGCCGTCGTAATCTTCAAAATCGTCAAAGTCAAAGTCATCGTCAATTTCGTCGTCTGCATTGCCGCGGTAAAGAATATAGCTGTATTCTATTTCTTTTTCAGAAGGTTTTCCCGTCTCCGTTTCAATGCTTATTTCCTGATTTACGCGGATGTGCGTTCCGTCGCCTAAAGATACGGTCATTTCGTATTCGTCTTCGCTTTCGTCAGACTGGCTTTCCGTTTCGTGTTCGCCTTTAAGCGGGTAAGGCACGCCTTCAAGCACCATAACGCCGTCAATGGAGTAAGTACTTTCCGTTTCGTCGCCGTCCTGCTCTGTTTCGGTCAAAGTGCGGTTGTAGTAAATCGTTCCGCCGTCGCGCACGTCGCCCAATCCCGTATAGGTAACGTGCATAACAAAATCATAATCGGTATAAGTTCCGTCGGTGTTTTCGCCGCCCGTAACCTTAAAGCTTTCTTCCGAAATAAAGCTTTCAACTATCGCCATGTATTCGTTTATGGTGGCAATCGTCTCGGCGTCGTCTATCTGGCTTTGACCGCGCGTTTTAAGCATTGCTGCGGCGCTGCTTTTAACCTGTCGCCCATAGTCAAGTTCACTGTTTGCCGCAGAGTAAGTGCCCGCCGCAGAGTAAGTGCCCGCGTTCATTCCCGAAATCATCATTCCCGCGCTTGCGGCAGAAATTCCGTAAATCTGTTCCGAGGCGGAAAGCTGACCTATACCGCCCGGGTCAGAAGGGTTGGGGGAGGAGGGGTTGCCGGATTTTAGCATAAGCGGAATAAAGGCACATACGGCTATAATCGCGGCGAGCGCGCAAGCCGCTATTGCAACCGCCTTTTTGTGCCGCGAAAGTTTTGCTTTTATGCCGCCCAGCTCAATTTCTTCGGGGGAATCTTCTATGCCCATGCGGTACTTAATGTTTTCTTTAACTTTTTCGTTGGGCAGAACGTCTTTTGCGCCGTCTTTAAGCATTTTCTTTATATTCATAATCCGCCCTCCTTTTTTAAAGTATTTTTAAGCTTTTTCAAAGCCTCGTTGTTTTTCCAGGTAACGGTAGCTATCGGCATTCCCAACATTTCGGCTACTTCGCGTCGCTTGTAGCCCGAAACGTGGCACAGCATAATAATCTGATATTCTTCCTCGGAAAGAATTTTTGCCGCCGCGTCGAAAATGAACGGCAATTCGGTTTCTTTTCCGCCGTATCTGCGGATTTCCGCTTCGTCGGTAAAGTCGCTGCTCTTTTCCCGCGCGCCGCGTTTTACGTGGTTAAGCGCAAGGTTTTTGGCAATGCGCACAATCCATGCCGTAAAATTAGTGCCTGAAGAGTAGTTTTCAAGCGCGCCGAGCGCGCGCATATACGCCTCCTGCATTATGTCTTCCGCATAGGCTTTATCGCGCACGATGTATAAAGCGGCAAAGTATACGGCGCGGTTCGTGCATCGGTAAATAAAATCGAATGCGCTTTGCTCGCCCGCCGCAAAATCCGCAACTTTTTTTTCAAGTTTTGCGCTGTCCATAAATTGTATGTCCGTCCGCCGCATATGCGTCCTTTACATTAATAACAATCGTAAAGCCCGAAATGTTGGCGATAATTAAAAATTTTTCATAAAAATAATACCATTTTTTGCCTGTGGTTGTCAATGTCGGGCTTTTAATAATTATTTAAAGTTTCGCGTCGCATAAAAAAGCCGCTTAGCTAAACTTGCAAGCTTATTTTTGTTGATAGAAAATAACTTGCGCAAGCACGCACGTTTTTTTGATTGGGTGCGCAATATGCCGCAACTAACGCATATAAGTTCGGAATTTTGTGGCATTGTGCGTTGTTTTTAAAAATTGACAAATCGGCGCCAGCGTGATATAATAAATAAAATTATCGTATAGGTTAATCTGCGTATTAAAACCCGTTCGGAGCGTAAATGAAGTCGGCTTTCAAAGATAAACTAAAAGAATCGTTATCTTCAATTCTGCCCATTGCGGCAATAATTCTGGTGCTCGCCATAATTCTCGGCGTGGGCACTTATCAGTTTGTCCTTTTTGCCATAGGCGCTGTGCTTCTCGTTATCGGGCTTTCGGGTTTCAATATGGGCGCGGATATGTCTATGCTTGTAATAGGCGAAAAGATTGGTTCGGTAGTTACCCATTCGCGCAAAATATGGCTTATAGCGCTTATTTCCTTTATAATAGGCATTATAGTTACCGTCGCCGAACCCGATTTGCAGATACTTGCGGGCTATGTTTCCCAGTCCATAAACAGCTGGGTTCTTATAATTACGGTGGCGGTGGGGGTAGGCATTTTTCTTACCGTCGCCATGCTAAGAATAGTGCTTAAGGTGCGCCTTTCGGTGCTTCTTATAATATTTTACGTAATAGCATTTCTGCTGGCGTTCATATTCGTAGACCCCAGTTTTTGGGCCATTGCTTACGATGCGGGCGGCGTTACCACAGGTCCCATGACCGTTCCGTTCATTATGTCGCTCGGCGTGGGCGTCGCTTCCATACGAAGCGATAAAGAGGGCAAGGACGACTCGTTCGGTCTGGTCGCTCTTTCAAGTGCCGGTCCCGTTATCGCCGTTCTCGTTCTCGGCATAATAAGCGGCGCTTCAGGAATACAGTACCCGGTTGCGCCTTCGCCCGACTATTCGGGGCTTAATACTACAGAAGCATTCATTCAGTTTGGCAAAGGTCTGGGCGATTACAGCCTTGAAGTAATAGTGGCGCTTGCACCGATTATTGCCTTTTTTGTAATTTTTCAGCTGGCGACGCGCGTTTTTCATAAGCGTCAGATAATAAAAATCTGCGTGGGCATCGTTATAACATTTATCGGGCTCGTGCTCTTCCTTACGGGCGCAAATGTGGGATTTGCTCCGATGGGCGCGCTTATAGGGCAGGAACTCGGAAAGTTTGCAGATGGTTGGCTGCTTATTCCCGTGGGAATGGTTATAGGTTATTTCGTTGTCGCGGCGGAACCTTCCGTGCACGTTTTAAACAAGCAGGTGGAAAGGATGAGCGCGGGCGCAATAAAAGCTCGCTCCATGAAGCTTGCGCTCAGCATATCAGTGTGCTGCGCGTTAGGTCTGGCAATGTTGCGCGTTATAACGGGCATAAACATAATGTGGGTGCTTGTCCCCGGTTATACGGCGGCGCTGGTGCTCACGTTGTTCACTCCTAAACTTTTTACCGGTATCGCGTTCGACTCGGGCGGCGTTGCTTCGGGTGCAATGGTTTCGGCGTTCGTGCTTCCTATGGCAATAGGCGCCTGCGGCGTTATAGCCGGAGATGCCGCCGCTTCTGCCATAATGACCGACGCTTTCGGGTGCGTGGCTTTCGTCGCTATGATGCCGCTTATAACCATACAGGTTTTCGGCATACTTTACAGGCGCAAAACTTCAAAAATCAAGCGCTCTTTCCTTGCCGTGGAAGACAGAATTATTGAATACGAGGTGAGCTGATATGGCAAAACTTACGCTCGGCGCAAAAATACCCGTATCTCCGCGCCTTCCGTCAAGGCAGACGGCGCGCGGTAACAGGGCAAAACTTCTCATAAGCATTGTAAACCGCGGCGAAGACGAGCGGCTTTGCGAACTTTTGAACGACTTTTCCGTAGCGCTCACATTTTCTGTTCAGGGCATGGGCACGGCGCGAAGCACGGTTTTAAACTATCTTGGCATAGGCACAAGCGAAAAAGCTGTAATGTTTTCGCTTATACCCGAAAGCGACGAACAAGCCGTGCTTGACGAAATAAGCAATAAAATGTCGCTGTATCTTGTAGGCCGCGGAATATCGTTTACCGTTCCTCTTTCGGCGGTATCGGAAATTGTTGCAAACGGAATTACGTCCGCGGCGGCGGCTAAAACGGTAGACGGGAGAAAGATAATGAAAGATAACGAACGCAATTACGACCTTATTGTAGTTATAGTGGCGGAAGGCTATGTCGACGACGCTATGGAAGCCGCAAGGAATGCAGGCGCGGCGGGCGGAACAATCATACGCGCCCGCTCTCTTGCAAACGCAAAGGCCGAACAGTTCATAGGCATATCCATAAGGGAAGAAGCCGAAGTGCTTTTAATTCTTGCTCAAAGGGAGGGCAAGCTTGCAATTATGGACGCAGTATCAAAGTCTGCGGGACTTAAAACGGAAGCGGGCGGAATGCTGTTTTCGCTGCCCGTGGACAGAACGGTTGGCGTCGGCGCGATAGGTGCGGCGTACGCTCAGAAAAAGGCGGAAGATGCCGCCACGGCGAAGGAAAATTCCGTTCAAAATGACGGTCAGAAAACTGAATGATTAAAATTGATTTGTTTGAATTGGTGCGCGTATATGTGGCAAACATCAGTTAAATTTTAATAAAAAAAGCGGCGTGCAGGTACGTTTTGCCTGCACGCCGCTTTTTGTTAATTCAGTTTTGTTTTTCGGGAAAAGCGCAGTTGTAAGCTTCTATGCTTTCGCTCACTATTTCAATGGCACGCTTTTTGCCCATAATTTCGGAAACGGTGGTATGCTTGTGTTCCAGCTGTTTGTATACCTGAAAGAAATGCTTCATTTCTTCAAATATATGCTTTGGCAATTGCTCGAGTTCAGTGTAGCAGTTATATGTAGGTTCTTTGAACGGAATGGCAATAATCTTGGCGTCGTCTTCGCCCTCGTCGGACATGTTTATCACGCCTATGGGGTAACAGCGCACAATCGATGCGGGCAGTATGGGCTCGCTGCATAAAACAAGCACGTCAAGCGGGTCGCCGTCGTCGGCAAGCGTGCGCGGAATAAATCCGTAGCTCGCGGGGTAAACGGTGGAGGTATACAGCACGCGGTCAAGGCGCAGTATTCCCGTCTCTTTGTCCAGCTCGTATTTGGAACGCGAACCTTTGGTTATTTCTATATAGCACATAAAATCTTCTTTTTTAATTCTTTCGGGTGCAATGTCGTGCCAGATGTTCATATTTTTCCTCCGTAAGCAATCGCGCCGCAGCGCTGTTTTCTTTTAATATTTTATCACAAGTAGTTGCGCCGCGCAAGGGTGTAAAATAAAGTAATGCGCATTTTTTGCTTGCTTTGTAAGCGTTTATGTGTTAGCATAAGCGGGTGTGCCGCAATACGCGCGACATATAATCAAAACGCGGTTTAAAATAATTTAATGCGTTAAAGGAGGTAAAAGTTGACGGATCAGTCTTTCATGAAGGAAAAACCTGTGCTGCCTCTCGTGCTTAAAATGTCTTTGCCGATGGTAATTTCCATGCTGGTGAATTCGCTCTATAACATTGTGGACAGCTTTTTCGTTGCGAAAATAGGCGAAGACGCGATGACTGCTTTGTCGCTTATATTCCCTCTGCAAAATCTTTCAAGCGCGGTGGGCGTAGGTTTCGGCATAGGAATAAACGCGGTTGTTGCCTTTTATCTGGGAGCAAAAAAACAGGAGCACGCTGATAATGCCGTTTTTTCGGGACTTATTTTAAGCATACTGCACGGCATTCTGCTTTGCGCAGTATGCATTGTTTGTGCCCGCGCGTTTCTTTCGGTGTTTACCGATAGTCAGTCGGTAACGGAGTTCGGTCTCGATTATTTTTATATAGTAATATCTTTTGCGCCCGTCGTAACGCTTTCCATGGCGTTTGAAAAAGTATTTCAGGCCGTAGGAAGAATGAAAACCACAATGGCATGCCTTCTTGTGGGGTGCATACTCAACATTATTCTCGACCCGGTGCTCATCTCAGGTTTTTGGTTCATACCCGCCATGGGCGTCAGGGGTGCGGCGATAGCTACGGGTATCGGTCAGACATCTTCGCTCATAATATATATAATATTGTTTTTCGTAAAACCCATCGGGGTTAAGTTCAGATATACCCGCACGGAGGGGGCTAAAAAAATATTCGTCAGAATGTACGGCGTCGGCGTTTCGGCAACGCTCAATCTCGCGTTGCCTTCGTTTATGATAACTGCGCTCAATGCGATACTTGCGGTATATTCCCAGGCGTATGTGCTCATTCTGGGCGCGTATTACAAGTTGCAGACTTTCATTTACTTTACTGCAAACGGAATAGTTCAGGGCATACGCCCCATAGTCGGTTATAATTTTGGCGCGGGCAGAAACGACAGGGTGCGCTCGGTATTTATCGTAACGCTAATTATGACTGCGGCTATAATGGCGGTGGGAACAATTCTGTGCCTTGCAATACCTCAGCAGCTTATAGGGCTGTTTACGGAAAATCCTTCAACGGTATCAGACGGTGCGTCAGCTTTAAGAATAATCTGTTGCGGTTTTGTTGTTTCGTCTGTATCAGTGGCTGTGAGCGGCGTGCTGGAAGGACTCGGCAAGGGTCTTCCTTCGCTTGTGATATCACTTATAAGGTATATACTTATAATAGGAGTGGCATATGCGCTTACATTTGCGTTCAAAGCGCAGGGTGTCTGGCACGCATTCTGGATAACGGAAGTTCTGGCGGCGGCAGTTTCTGTGCTTATGTATTACCTCAGCGTAAAGCGCGGGCGCACGAGAGAAATAGACGACTGCTGAAATTTAGCATATCGTTCAGGTTAAAGGTTAAACTTAATTCAACCGATTAATGATAAAAAAGCTTAAAAATAAAGTATAAAAATGCTTGCCAAGGCGTTCGGTGTATGATATAATCACAACGTTAATTCAGATGGCCTTGTGGTCAAGCGGTTAAGACGGAGCCCTCTCAAGGCTCAATCCCGGGTTCGATTCCCGGCAAGGTCACCACGTAAGCGGACAGCGAACAGCTGTCCGCTTTTTTCGTGTTGACCTTGCCGAAAGAGAACAGCGGAGGTTCGCGCGAGGAGAAGGCGAAGCCCTGCCGAGGCTCCCGAAGGGAAACGGCAGATTCCCGAAAAGCGTAAGCGGACAGCGAACAGCTGTCCGCTTTTTTTCGTGTTGACCTTGCCGAAAGAGAACAACGGATGTTCGCGTTAAGGCTAAATTCTTTAGCGGTAAAAATTTTTTGTTATGTATTTTACATTTTTATTTTAAATTTTAACATTCGTTTGCGCGCTTAAAAATTTTTTTCATTCGCTTGACTTTGCTCGGCAACCTAATATAAAATATGTTCGTTATCAAACAGTTCGTTGTCTAACTATCTGCGGCTGTCTGTAAAAGAAAAATCAGGGGCAATGTTTTGGAAAACAGAAGACTATTCGGTTTGATGTGCTATGTGAACAGAGAAATGGAAAGGCGCAACAGCGAAAATCTTTCCACGGTAGGCATAACGGGCGCGCAGCTTCAGACGCTTGTGTTTGTTCACAGAAGCGCTCTTGCAAACAAAAAGGTATGTCAGAGGGATGTGGAGCGCGAACTTAATCTGCGCGCGTCATCCGTATCGACTATGCTGGCAAACCTTACTTCGGGCGGATACATAACTCGCACTTTTGCCGAAGGCGATGCCCGCACTAAATTTATAGAACTCACGGAAAAGGGCGAAGAGCTTTGCCTTAAAAACCGCGAACTTATGGATAAGTGCGACGCTATAATTCAGGATGCGCTCAGCGAGGGCGAGCAGGAGCAGCTTAAGGCGCTGCTCATTAAAATATTCAACCATATCAACGGCTGAATTCCGCGCGGCACATAAAAATATCGCGCATCCGCGTCAGATATTTGTCGTGCGGTTTTTTATAAAGTTTCAGATACAGTTTTTTATAAAGGAGCAATCAGGAGTTAATTGAATGGTTAAAACACTTTTAAAAAGCGTTAAGCAGTACAAAACGGTATCCATTCTTACGCCGCTCGTAATGATAGGCGAAGCCTCGATGGAAATTATAATTCCTTTCCTCATGGGCTTCCTTATCGACGAAATAACGGCTATGGCGGATACCCAGACTTTCAGCATGAAGATAGTCTGGTACGGCCTTGCCATGATAGGTTGTGCGGCGTTTGCGCTGTACTGCGGCATCATGGGCGGACGTCTTGCGTCCAAGGCTTCGGCAGGTTATGCGGCTAACCTACGCTACGATATGTACGACAATATTCAGACCTATTCTTTTGCGAATATCGATAACTTTTCCACCGCGAGTCTTATAACGCGTATCACGACAGACGTAAGCAACGTTCAGCTTGCGTTCCAGATGTGCATACGTATGCTCGTGCGCGCGCCCATACTTTTCATATTCGCAACCATAATGACGTTCGTAATATCCCCCACGATGGGCGGCATATTCATTCTTGCGGCGGTAGTTCTTGCAATTATTGTAGGCATTATAATGGTAAGGGTGGCAACTCCTTTCCGCATAATGTTCAAAAAGTACGATAATCTCAACCGCGTCGTGCAGGAAGACCTTACCGCGATAAGGGTGGTAAAATCTTACGTGCGCGAAGAGCACGAAATGGATAAAATGCAGGTAGCCACGCAGGAAGTTTATAACTATTCCGTAAAGGCGGAAAAGCTTTTAAACTACCTCATGCCCGTAGTTCAGTGCGTGATTTATGTTGCAATGATTCTTCTCTTAATAGTGGGCGGCAACATGATAATTGACGGCACAGGTCTTACAATGGGTAATCTTACCTCGCTTCTGCAGTATATGACCCAGATACTTACGGCGGTAATGCTGGTTGCAATGTGCCTTCAGTACATATCCCTTTCCAAAGGCTCTATGGACCGTATCGCAGCCGTGCTCGAGGAAAAAACCACTCTGCCCAAGCCTTCCGCGCCCGTGTTCGAGGTTAAGGACGGCAGCATAGATTTCGACGGCGTTTCGATGTCCTATCTTCAGAAAGCCGACGTTACCGTGCTTTCGGATATCAATCTTCACATAAAATCGGGCGAAACGGTGGGAATAATAGGCGCAACGGGCTCGGGTAAATCTTCGCTCGTGTCGCTCATTCCAAGACTTTACGACGTAGCTTCAGGCTCTGTCAAAGTCGGCGGCGTGGACGTAAGGGAATATAACCTCGATACGCTCCGCTCAAAAGTCGCAATGGTTCTTCAAAAGAACGTGCTTTTTTCTGGTTCGATAACCGAAAATCTTAAGTGGGGCGACGAAAACGCAACTCAGGAAGAAATTGAAGAAGCCTGCCGTCAGGCTTGCGCGGACGAATTCATTCGTCAGCTTCCCGGCGGGTACGACTACGACTTGGGTCAGGGCGGCGTAAACGTTTCGGGCGGACAGAAACAGAGGCTTTGCATAGCGCGCGCCCTGTTAAGAAAGCCCAAAGTAATAATTTTCGACGATTCGACTTCTGCGGTAGATACCAAGACCGACGCCATGATAAGGCAGTCGCTCCGCACCCACGCGCCCGAAGTAACCAAAATTATAATCGCTCAGCGCGTTGCGTCTGTAGAGGACGCGGACAGAATAGTTGTTCTTGACGAAGGCAAAATTGCGGGCGTAGGCACGCACGAAGAGCTTTTAAAGAACAATGCGATTTATCAGGAAGTATACCTTTCCCAGGTAAAGGGCAAGGCTGACGAAGACGACGGAGGTGAAGAAGATGGCGAAAAAGCTTAAGCAGCCTTCGGTAAAAGAACAGTACGAAAATCTCAATTCCGATATGAAGCGCCGCGTTCAGCAGCACGGCACGGAAAACGGTCAGCGCGTGGCAAAAATTAAGGGCTCGGGACCCGAAAATCCCGTAAAGGTTTTAAAGCGCGTATTAAATTACACGTTCCGCAACAAGTTTGCCGCAGTAATGCTTGTTATTCTCATTGTGTTATCTTCTGCGGCGGGCGCGGTCGGTTCGTTTATGCTCACTTTCGTAATCGGCGCCATAGAAGATATGGTAAACCACGTTGCGGGTGCGGATAAAGAGCTTATAAGCTGGACAATAGCGCTTATATGCGTATACGTTGTCGGCGTTCTGAGCACTTTCTCGTACAGCAGACTTATGATGTACATAGCTCAGGGCACTCTTAAAAGAATGCGCGACGAGATGTTTATAAACATGCAGTATCTGCCCTTAAGGTATTTCGATACTCACACCCACGGCGAACTGATGAGCCGCTATACAAACGACGTGGATACTTTGCGCCAGATGCTTTCGCAGTCCGTTCCTCAGATGATATCGGCGGTCGTTACAATAGTGGTTGTGCTTCTGTGCATGATTTTCATGAGCTTCAGCCTTACGCTTGTAATGCTTGTTATTTTAAGCATAAACATCGTCTGCATAAAGGTAATAGGCGCGGAATCTTCACGCCAGTTCTTAAAGCAACAGGTTTCAATAGGCAAGGTCAACGGCTTTGTTGAAGAAATGATGGAAGGGCAGAAGGTAGTAAAAGTTTTCTGTCATGAAAACAAAGCAAGGGAAAAGTTTAAGGAAATAAACGAAGAGCTTCGTTTAAGCGGCACAAGGGCAAACCAGCTTACCAACATGCTCGGACCCATGTCCAATATCTTAAGCTACTTCCAGTACGTAGTCGTAGCCATTGTCGGCGCAATATTCTTTGCAACGCACAGCGTAGGTGCGCTTTCGCTGTACAGCGTGGCGTTCGGCGACGGAACAGGCGCGTTCACGGTAGGCGACGTAAGCGTTCTTATAGCTTTCCTTACGCTCATACGTTCGTTCAACCAGCCCGTACAGCAGGTAACCCAGCAGTTCAACGCAATCGTTATGGGGCTTGCCGGTGCAGAGCGCATATTCGATATCTTCGATACCCCTCACGAAGATAAGGGCGGCAATGTTACCCTTGTATACGGCGAGGGCGGCATTGAAAAGTGGAGCTGGAAGAAACCCGAAGAAAACGGCACGTTCACATATATTCCGCTCCGCGGCGATATAAGGTTTAACGACGTAATTTTCGGCTATACGCCCGATAAAATAATACTCAAAGATATTTCTCTGTACGCAAAGCCTGGTCAGAAGATAGCTTTCGTAGGCGCAACGGGCGCAGGCAAAACTACCATAACCAACCTTATAAACAGGTTCTACGATATTCAGTCGGGTTCAATTACTTACGACGGTCTTGATATAAAGAGCATAAACAAGGGCGATTTAAGGCGTTCGCTCGGCATAGTGCTGCAGGATACCCATCTTTTTACTGGTACTGTAATGGACAATATCCGCTACGGCAGACTTAACGCCACCAACGAAGAATGCATATCCGCCGCAAAGCTAGCTAATGCCGACTACTTCATATCTCACTTGCCCGAAGGCTACAATACGCTTATCAAGGGCGACGGCGGCAACCTTTCGCAGGGACAGCGCCAGCTGCTTGCAATAGCGCGCGCGATGGTTTCTGAATGCCCCGTGCTCATTCTCGACGAAGCGACTTCGTCTATCGATACACGTACCGAAAAACTTATCGAACAGGGCATGGATAAACTTATGGAAGGCCGCACGGTATTCGTAATAGCGCACAGACTTTCCACCGTAAGGAACAGTCAGGCAATAATGGTTCTCGACCACGGTCGCATAATAGAGCGCGGCACGCACGACCAGCTTATCGCGCAGAAGGGCGTGTATTATCAGCTGTATACAGGCGCATTCGAATTAGAATAAAAGCGCTTTTGATAAGCTTCGCAATTCTTTGTCGGTCTGCGCTTCCCTCGGGTCATTTACGTCTATGCAAACTCCCTTTCGGTAATGCTCGACATTCGCGCCTTGCTCGCTTCTGAAAAGCGCAAGCGCATTCGCCGCAAATCTTTTGCGTTGCAAAATCTTTGCGGCGAGGTAAGTTGTCGCAAAACCGCTTAACGGCGGAAGTAAATTCCGCCTTGCGTTAATCAATCTTTAATTTATTTGGAGTTACTATGGCTGACCCGCGAAAAAAGATAGACCAGTTGCGTATAAAAAACAATATGACTCTTGCGCAGCTTGCAGGCGCGCTCGGACTTTCAAACACCTCTGTATACAATTGGTATAACGAAAAAAATTCAATGCCTACAGTGAGGGTGCTTGAAGATGTCTGCGCTTTGTTTAAAATAAGTATGGCTGAATTATTCACGGATGCGGACTGCGATAATCTGACGGCAAAGCAGTTACAGCTTCTTGAACTTTTTGAAAAATTGAACGAAAGTCAGCAAGCAAACGTAATTTCAATAATAGAAAGCATTGTGTCTTCAAATAAAACAGAATAGTACAACCTGTCAAAAACATAAGCTAATTCCTGTAAGGGAGGGGCTTATGTTTTTTGATTTTTTAAGTCTTTTATTCGGCAAAATATTCTTTTTTACCGGTGCAGTACAGGGTAAAGGTTCGTTCCCCAAACCTCTTTCGCCCGAAGAAGAAAAAAAGTATCTCGCTGCCGCGCACGCCGGCGATAAAGAGGCAAAAAATATACTAATCAAACACAATATGCGCCTTGTCGCTCACATTGTCAAAAAGTACAGCGGCGCAGCTGAAACCGATGATTTGCTTTCGGTAGGTTCTATAGGTCTCATAAAAGCCATCAATACCTATCGCGAAGGCAAGGGCACGCAGCTTGCCACATATACCGCCCGTTGCATAGAAAACGAAATTTTAATGCTTATACGCGGCAGCAAAAAACATAAAAACAACGTATCTCTGACCGAACCCGTCGGTGTGGATAAGGACGGCAACGAGCTTACCCTTATAGACCTTTTATCCGAAAAGGAAGAAAACGTTTTTTCTCAGGTGGAAAAATCTATCCAGCGCGAAAAATTTGTAAAACTTCTGTTCGCGATACTCTCAAAGCGCGAGTTTACAATAATTTCAATGCGCTACGGTCTTGAGGACGGCTGTCCGCACCCTCAGCGCGAGGTAGCAAAAAAGCTTGGCATATCCCGCTCGTACATATCGCGCATAGAAAAGCGCGCAATAGAAAAAGCCCGCGCCAACTTGAACCGCGAAGACTTTTTTACCGACTGAACTTGACATGGCTGTTGCGCGGTGGTATACTTTTTCTATGACAAATAAGAGCAGATTTTATTCCAACGCGATATTCTTCGGCTATTCGTATTGCCTTTAAGGTAATGCGAATTTTGCCGCGGGTATCGATTGTGCGCTTTAAAGCTTAAAATTGCTTTAAAAACAGCGGTTTGCCTGCGGGCAGACCGTTTTTTTATTGCTTTTTAATCGCTCTGATGTTAAAATAATATAGTAAATCTGAAATTAAGGAAATTATTTATTATGGGTATTTACGAAGAACTTAGAGAACGCGGACTTATTGCTCAGGTTACCGACGAAGAAGAGATAAGGGAGCTTATAAACGGCGGCGGCGCGCGTTTTTATATAGGTTTCGACCCCACGGCGGACAGCCTTCACGTGGGTCATTTCATGGCGCTCTGCCTTATGAAAAGGCTTCAGATGGCTGGCAATAAGCCCGTAGTGCTTGTCGGCGGCGGCACGGGTCATATCGGCGACCCTTCGGGCAGAACGGATATGCGCACCATGATGACCGACGAAGTTATAAACCATAACTGCGAATGCTTCAAAAAGCAGATGGAACGCTTTATTGAATTCGGCGAAGGCAAAGCCGTTATGGTAAACAATGCCGACTGGCTTTTAAAACTCAACTATGTTGACCTTCTGCGCGACGTGGGCGCTTGCTTCACCGTAAACAATATGCTGCGCGCCGAATGCTACAAGCAGCGCATGGAAAAGGGTCTTTCTTTCCTTGAATTCAACTATATGATAATGCAGGCGTACGACTTCTGGTACCTTAACGAGCATTACGGTTGCAATATGCAGTTCGGCGGCGACGACCAGTGGAGCAATATGCTTGCGGGCACCGAACTTATCCGCAAAAAGAGCGGCAAAGACGCTTACGCCATGACCATAACCCTGCTTCTGAACAGCGAGGGCAAAAAGATGGGCAAGACGGCAAAGGGTGCTGTATGGCTTGACGAAAATAAGACCACGCCTTACGAATTCTATCAGTACTGGCGCAACGTCGACGACGCCGACGTTATGAAGTGCATAAAAATGCTTACCTTCATTCCGCTTGAAACTATTTCCGAAATGGAGAAGTGGGATGCTTCCCGCATAAACGAAAAGAAAGAAATTCTTGCCTACGAACTCACCAAACTTGTTCACGGTCAGGAAAAGGCAGATAAGGCTATGGCTCAGGCAAAGGCTGCGTTCGGCGGCGGCGGCGAACTTCCCGAAGTTGAAGTATCGGTAGAAACGAAGACGATAATTCCCGTGCTTGTAGCGGCAAAGCTCTGCGCGTCCAACGGTGAGGCAAGAAGGCTCATTCAGCAGGGCGGAGTATCGCTCAACGATGCAAAGGTTACCGATATAAATGCGCCCGTAAACGATGGCGACGTCATTCATAAAGGCAAAAAACAGCACATAAAGGTAATATTCAGGTAATGGGATATATCTCAGTAAGCGGGGAGCTTTCCACCGAAAAGGTGATAGAGCGTTCCCGCTTTATCACAACATCGGCTCACGTCGAAGGCGAGGCTCAGGCGCAGGAATTTATTGCCCGGATTTCGGCAAAGTATAAAGATGCAACGCACAATTGCTACGCATATATAGCCGATTCAACGGGCAATTCGCCGCGTTTTTCAGATAACGGCGAACCATCGGGCACGGCGGGCATGCCCATACTCGAAGTGCTTAAAAACAAAAAAATATTCTGCGTGGCGGTTGTGGTAACGCGCTATTTCGGCGGCATTAAGCTGGGTGCGGGCGGTCTTGTCCGCGCTTATTCGGGCTGCACTGCCGAAAATCTTGACGCGGCGGTAAAGCTCAACTATCTGCCGTGCGAAGAATATTCCTATACCGTCGGCTATGAAAGCGCCGATGTCTGCGCGCGCTACTTTTCGCTCAGCGACTGCGACGTAAAAAATACCGACTATCTTTCCGACGTAACTTATACCGTTGCGGTAAAAAAAGAGCTTGCAGAAAAGTTCAATTCAACGCTTTTCGATAAATTGAACGGCAGGGTCAGCATAGAAAAACTCAAGGAATTTTACCACGGCTTCAAAATGTAAAAAATGCCGTTCGTTGCGGCATATGTGCGCCCCATTAGAATAATAAAAAAGC
>CAJLLH010000010.1 GCA_905207385.1 uncultured Eubacteriales bacterium | reverse complement strand
AATCCTTCAGCGCCAGGCAGAGATTGCGGCTAAGCTCGACAGGCTTCTTGCTGCGGGCGACGCACGCCCGAACGCGGAGGCGGCAATGGAAGCCACCTCGCAGAAGCTCATGCAGGAGACGGCTTACTTAAGCAAACAGAGCAGCTCCATTTACGAAAAGCTTTCTGCGGAAAACGCTGCGCTCAAGCGCGAGATGGGTTATCTCGCCGCACAGTGCGAAAACGTTTTCGTAAAACTTTCTTCCATGATTGCTTCGCTGGAAGAAAAGTTCGGCGCGCAAATAAAAGAGAGCGAAGAAAAACTCGCAGAAAAAATTGAAAGCGGCGCGGTTGATTACGCAAAGGTTACCGAAGCCGTTTCCGATATCTTTGTCGCGGACGACGCTGAGGAAGAGGAAGTTACCTTCGACGACGAGGTTGCTCCCGCCGCAGTATCGGAAGATGCCGACGAACAGCTTACCATAAACGACGATTACATAAATTACGACGAGCTTGCCGACCGTCTTGCCGAAAAGCTTGCCGAAAAGGGTCTTGCCGCAAATGCGGAAATCGACTACGACGAGCTTGCAAGGAAGGTTGCGGACTGCATACCTCCTCAGGAAGTAATCTCGCCCGATTATGTGGCGTCCAAAGTTGCAGAGCAGATCGTCGTGCCTCAGGTAGTGGTAGGCGAAAACGGCGAAGCTCATCCCATAGAAGTGCACGCTACTGCGGAAGTAGACTACGAAGAGCTGGCTGAACGCCTTGCCGAAAAACTCGCTCCCGCACCCGCGGAAGAAAATGCGGACGTCGTTGCCGCCTCGGCAGAAACCGAAGTTGCCGACACCGACGCGCTTGCAGACGAAATTGCCCGCAAGGTTGCCGCGCTTTCGCCCAACGATTTCGATATCATAGTGGACGACGAAGGATGCCGTTCGCTTGCAGAGGCCGTTGTTGATAACCTCGATTACGACCGCATAATAGAAAAACTTGCCGAAAAGAGCGCCGCTGGCGAAGCCGCCGTTGCGGACGCTACCGTAGAAGAAAGCGAGGGCGTAAATTCCGACGAGATTGCTCAGCTCGTATCCGAAAAGCTCGCCGCAAACGGCATGAACGAAGAAACCATTGCAGACAAGACTGCCGCGGCTATTTCCAACTACCTGCCTGAAATAGATGCAGACGACATAGCAGACAAAGTTGCGTCGGCTGTGCTCGCTTCGATACCCGCTACCGAAGTCGACTACGACGCCATTGTAAACGGCGTATGCGAAAAGCTCGGTCAGAACAGCGTTGTGGCAGAAAGTGCAGAAAGCGCCGAAAGCGTTGAAACTGTTGCCGCCGCAGAAACTGTACCTGCAACCGAAACCGAAGAAGACGATTACGATATAGTAATAGACGACGAAGGCCTTCAGAAGATAACCGAAAGCATATCCTGGAAGGTTACGGCGTCTACTAACGCAATGCTCGAGGGCATGGACGAAAAGCTTGCCGCCATGAAGAGGGAGCTTGAAGGCATGCGCGCCGTGCTTGACGAAGTGCAGGCCGAGGAAGAAGCCGACGAAGAGACTGAAGAAGTTGTTGCTCAGGAAGCTACAGAGCAGTCCGCAGACGAAGTTGCGGAAGTTGCCGAAGAAACTGCTCCCGCCGCAACGGCAGAAGAAATAAGCGAAATCAACCGCAAGATAGACGGACTTACCGCAAAACTTGAAGAACTTCTCACTCCCGACGAAGAGTTTGAAGAGGAAGAAGCGGAAAACGTTGAAGGAGAGGTTGAAGAAGGCGAGGACGAATTAAAGTCCGAGCTTGAAAACATAAAGGCAGCAATAGAAGAACTCAAAGCGGACACATCGGTAGAAGAGCTCAAGGGCAAGGTTGACGGCCTCAGCGATAAACTTGACGAACTTCTTGCACCCGAAGAGACGACTGAAGAAGCTTCTTCCGAAGAAGCCGCACCTGCAGTTTCTGCAGAAGAAATAGGCGAAATTAACCGCAAGATAGACGAACTTACCGCAAAGCTTGACGAACTTCTCGCTCCCGACGAAGAGCTTGAAGAGCAGGGTGCGGAAGAAGTTGAAGAGGGCGAGGACGAAGTAAAGGCCGAACTTGAAAACATAAAGGCAACCCTTGAAGAAATCAAGCACGACCCCGCAATTCAGGACCTTAAGGGCGAAGTTGCAGAACTCACCTCGCGCATAGACGAACTGTTTGCTCCCGAAGAAATCGAAGAGGGCGAAGAGCTTGAAGGCGAAGATACCGTTCAGGCGGAATTCGACGCAATAAAGCAGTCGCTTGAAGAAATCAAACACGACCCCGCCGTTCAGGACCTCAAGGGCGAAGTTGCAGAACTTACCGCACGCATAGACGAGCTTGTTGCCCGCGCTGCGGAAGAAGAGGAAGTTCAGCCCGCAGAAGAGCCCGCCGACCTTTCTGAAATAAAGGACGAGATTGCCGACATAAACAGACAGCTCGACCAGATAAAGGCGATGATAGCAGGCGGCGCGGTTATAGCCGCAGCGGCCGCAGCAGCTCCCGCAAAAGAGGAAGAAGAGGAAACTGCTGAAGAGGTTGAAGCTCCCGCTGAAGAACCTGCAGAAGAACCCGTTGAAGAGGTTGTAGAAGAGGTCGTAGAAGAACAGCCCGCAGAAGCGGAGGAATCCGCGGAAGCAGAAGAAGTAACCGAGGAAGCTGCCGCAGAAGAACCTGTGGAAGAGCCCGTTGAAGAGGTTGTAGAAGAGGTTGTTGAAGAACAGCCCGCAGAAGCGGAAGAAGCCGAAGAGGAAGAACCTCTTGTAACCGTAAGCGACATAGTAGACGAAAGCGAAGTTTCCGACGAACCTGTAGACGAGGTTATAGAAAACATTTTCGACGACGTAGACGAGCAGACGGTTGAAGGCGAGGCTGAGCCCGACGGCATACCCGGAATAAGCAATGGCGGCGTTGACTTCGCCAATATGATGAAGTACAACCGCAGTTTCATAGCAAGAATAATTCAGAGCAGCGACGACGTTAAGCGCTATTACGGCCAGATAAAGAACGCCATGCTCGCATACAGAAAAGTAAACTCTTCCGTTGCCTGGGGCGCAGAGCGCTTCAACAAGGGCAGGGAGACGATAGCCAAACTCAAGATAAGGGGCAAGACGCTTTGCCTTTACCTCAATCTCGACCCCAACGACTACAAGACATCTGTTTACCATCAGGTAGACGTATCCGATAACAAGTCGATGCACGGCACGCCTATGATGGTAAAGATCAAGAGTCCTCTCGGCGTTAAAAAGGCCATCCGCCTGATAGACGATATGCTTGCCAAACGCAACGGCGAAAAGCGCGCCATTCAGGAAAGGGATTACGCGGCTATGTATCCTTACGAAACAATGGAAGAGCTCATTGAAGACGGCCTTGTTAAGGACGTAAGCAGAAATAAGTAAAATTAAAATAAGTTTTACTGAAGGGGGTTGATATGTTTTTTTATCAACCCCCGAATATTTTTATTAAAATAATTGTAAGGCAAAAAAGTTTTGCGTTGCCGCTCAAAGGGCATAATTAAAGGCGATGCAAGCAGCAAAAGTGCGGTCGTTAAAATTCCGCCGCAATCCTTGCTCGTTGTTTTGTATATTTCCGCCTTAGTTGCATATTTCGGGTAAATAACTTTTACCCTTATTGCGTCAGTTGCACCAATAACGTGCGTCCGTCTTATTCGGTTCAGCATAGTAAGCGTGTCTGTTATTTGTTTTGGCCTCGTACTGAAAGACTTGCATTATGCTTCGATTTATTGCGTACAGGTAAGCATTAACAGGTTACAGCAGGGCACGGAAGATGAGTTTGCTCAGGGGTTCAGTCAGTAGCTGATTGCCAAGCTGCCATACTATGTCGCAGCTGATCGTGTATCGTTAAGCAGTCAATATGTTTCAGCAGGACGCAAAGCAATAAGTTTGTTTTTTGCAACTGTCAGCTGCAGAGCGAAAAGCTTGTAATAATGTAGTCGGTTGCAGGGTAAAAAGCTTGTTATTTCAATTGCTTGCAGATGGATAATATTATTGTTGCGGTCGGTTGTATCATTTTGACCGCAAAGACAAAAGATAAACAGCTTTAAAACTTTAACTCATATTTTGCACTTAAAATTTTTTGCCTTAGCTTTATTTACATAATTCCCGCACTCATACACCCGCAAGGGCGGCACTGCGGGAGAGCATTTTTTTAATTTCGGCGCGCTTTTCGGTGCGTCGGGGAGAGTTATATTGGAAAACGACAACAAGAAAAAATCTACTAAAAGACTGCGCGTGGGGCGCGTAGGCAAGCCTTCGGAAGGCACTCCCATGGGCAGCTCGGGCGGACTTTCTCATTTTCTTTATCTCGGCAATTCAGCTGATTTAAGCGCAAAATCTGCCGAATCGGCTGCAAAATCTGGCGTTTTTGCCTCTGCCGAGGGCGGTACTGTCATGATGGGAAGCTCTGGCCCCGCAGACGCTCGGCTGACTGACAGCGTCAATGCGAAAAAGGTTGCGCAATTTTCTGAAAACGGCTCAAATTCCGCTAAAACAAATGAAGCCCCTTCAGCAGTCGGCGGCGCTTTTGAAAACTCACAGCAAGAGCGTTCAGAATCTGTAAAGCGCGCCAAGCGCAGTCTCAGACAGAGTCAGCCCAAGTCGAAAAATGTGGAATCGGCTGAAAACGCTGTAAGTGTCCGCGAAAATGACGGCGTAAAAAATCGCGGCGGTAAAAACAAAAAGCGTTCTGCCGAGTCCGAAAACAGGCAGCCGCGCGAAGAGGAGACGCCCGTAGCCGAAAAAAAACAGGGTAAAAAATCGCGTTCAAAAAACAAGGAGCGCGCCGAAAAAGATCGCGCAGAAATTGCCTCAGAAACTGAAAAACCCGCGCGCAAAACGCGTTCCAAAAAGGAAAAACAGGTTAAAATAATATTCCTCGGCGGCGTAGGCGAAATAGGCAAAAACATGACTGCCGTAGAATACGGCGACGACATTATAATAATCGACGCGGGCATAATCTTCCCTTCGGAAGAGCTGCCCGGCATAGACCTCGTCGCGCCCGATATTTCCTATCTTGTGGCAAACAAGTCCAAAGTAAGGGGGCTGCTTTTAACTCACGGACACGAAGACCATATAGGCGGCGTTCCCTACTTTTTAAAGGAAATAAAAGCGCCCGTCATAGGCACAAAGCTTACGCTTGCGCTTGTAGATAACAAACTGCGCGAACACCGCATAGACGACGCCAAAGAAATTATAGTCGCCCCCGGCGACAGAATAAAACTCGGCTGTTTCAGCGTACAGTTTGTCAACGTAAACCATTCCATAGCGGGCGCGCTTGCGCTTGCCATAGATACGCCTCAGGGACTCATTTTTCACAGTGGCGACTTCAAAATTGACCTTACGCCCGTAGCGGGCGAACCTATCGACCTTAAAACAATCGCGGACATAGGCGAGAAGGGCGTGCTTTTATACATGGGCGAAAGTACCAACATAGAGCGCCCCGGCTATACCATGAGCGAAAAGACGGTAGGCAGCACGCTGGACAGGCTTTTTAACGAAAACCGCACCCGCAGGCTTATAATAGCCACGTTTGCTTCCAACGTTCACAGACTTCAGCAGATTATTGACCTCGCCGTAAAATACGGGCGCAAGGTTGCGCTTTCGGGAAGGAGCATGCTCAACGTTGTCGACGCCGCGGAAAACATAGGCGACCTCAACATCCCCGACGGCGTTCTTGTGGACGTTTCGCGCACCAAAAAACTTGCCGATAAGGAGCTTGTTATAGTTTCCACGGGTAGTCAGGGCGAGCCGATGAGCGCGCTTACCCGAATGGCAAACGGCGAAAATCCCGCAGTAACGGTCGGCGAAAACGATACCATAATAATATCCGCGTCGCCCATTCCCGGAAACGAAAGGGATGTTTACCGCGTCATAAACAATCTTTACAGAAAGGGCGCAAACGTAGTTTATAAAAGTCTGGAAAACATTCACGTTTCTGGCCATGCCTGCCGTGAAGAGCATAAAATCATGCACAGGCTTTTAAAGCCTAAGTTCTTTATCCCCGTGCACGGCGAATACCGCCACCTTAAGGAGCACGCCGAGCTTGCCGCCGAACTCGGAATGAAGGAGAGCAACATTTTCCTTCCCGACATAGGCAACTGCGTAATGCTTACGTCCGAAACGTTGCGCCGCGGCGACAATGTGCCCGCGGGTTCGCGCCTTATCGACGGCGAGGGCATAGAGGACGAAAAGGCTTCTACCGTAATGCAGGACAGGCGTCAGCTTGCGGCGGACGGACTTTTCATAGTTTCGGTAGTGGTATCTGGCGGCGAAGTAATCGGCGAGCCTGCAATCAACAGCCGCGGCTTTATATTCGGCTTCCACAAGGACTATTTGAACGAACTGCGCGAGGTAATAAAGAACGCGATAGAGGGCTACGACCTTACCATAGGCAGCGTGGACGAACTCAAGCGCGCAATAAAGCGCACGCTTAAAAACTACCTTTACAAAAAGACAAAGCAGTCGCCAATGATAGTACCCGTTGTGGTTGAACTGTGATTTTATGGCGGCAAAGCTGCGCATTTTCGGCAAGTGCTCAGCGGCGGGAAGTTTCTGCCGCGCCTTGCCGATTAATGCAAAAGCTTAACTTAAGCGCTCAGTTTTTTACAAGGCATATATTTTATGGATGATTTTTCTTACGCGCACAGGGATACGTCAGAAATTGGGGCAAAAGGCACGGCAAGGTTCAACGTGCCGCGCATTCCCTCCGCGCTCGAAGATGTAAGGCGCGCTGCGTTCGCCCGAGAAATACCCGTCGCGGGGGACGAAACGTTAGCTTTTCTTATGGCCCAGACGGCGGCGTGCGGAGCAAATAAAATTCTTGAGCTGGGCACGGCGGTGGGCACTACGGCAATCGCCATGGCGTGCGCCTGCCCGAACGCAAAAATCATAACGGTAGAGCGGGACGAAAACTTTTATAAAGAAGCGCTTGCAAACTTTAAAAAATGCGGCGTTTCGGAAAGGGTTGAAGCCGTGTGCGGCGACGCGGGCGAAATTATCGCGGAGCTTGACGGCACTTTCGATTTTATATTTATGGACTGTGCCAAGGTGCAGTATATAAAATATCTGCCCCGCTTAAAGCAGCTTCTTGCGCACGGCGGCGTGCTTGCCGCAGACGACGTGCTTTTATACGGCTGGGCGAGCGGCGAAGCGGAAGTGCCTAAAAAACGGAAAATGCTTGCGCAGCACATAGAGGAATATCTTTACGCCGTCTCGCACGACAGCGAGCTTTTGACCTGCGTTTTGAAGGTGGGCGACGGCATAGCTTTAAGCGTTAAAACTAACTGATACATTAAGCATTTAAGGCGGCGCATATGCGCAAAAATTTGGCATATGCGCCGTCCGATTATAATTTTGACATATGAAAGCAGAACTTCTGGCCCCTGCGGGCAACTTTTCAAAACTTAAAACGGCTATATATTTCGGCGCGGACGCGGTTTACCTTGGCGGCAAAGATTTTTCGCTGCGCTCCTTTGCGGATAACTTTTCGCGCGATGAGCTTGCCGAGGCGGTAAAGTACGCACATTCGCTCGGCAAAAAGGTGTATGTTACCGTAAACATCTACGCGCGCAACAAAGACCTTGCTCTTATGGAGGACTATTTTGCGTTCCTCTATTCGGCGGGCGCGGACGCGGCGCTTATTTCCGACTGCGGCGTTCTGTACGCTGCAAAAAAGGCTGCGCCCAAATTTGCCGTTCACATCTCCACGCAAGCCAACGTAACAAACAAATACGCCGTTAAATTCTGGCGCGAACAGGGCGCGGAGCGCGCCGTTCTCGCCCGCGAACTTTCCCTTGCGGAAATAAAGGAAATCCACGACTTCGTGCCCGAAATGCAGCTCGAAGCCTTTGTGCACGGCGCTATGTGCATATCATATTCGGGCAGATGCCTTTTGTCTGACTACCTCACGGGCAGACCGTCCAACCGCGGCGAGTGCGCTCAGGCGTGCCGCTGGAATTACAGCATAAGAAAGAACGACGACAAAAGCGACAGCGGCTGGCTTGATATTGAACAGGACGAAAGGGGCGCATATATCCTCAATTCAAAGGATCTGAACATGTCTGCCCACCTTGAAGAGATGGAGCGCGCGGGCGTGTGCTCTTTTAAAATCGAAGGCAGAATGAAGAGCGAATATTACCTTGCAACGGTGATAAACGCTTACAGAAGGTGCATGGACGGCGGCTTTACGCCCGCCGTTGCGCGCGAGCTCAACACCGCGGCGCACCGCGACTATACAACGGCTTACGCTTTCGGCGAAAACCATTCTACGGTAAATTATTCCGACAGTCAGGCCAAGGGCGACTGCGACTACATAGGCAACGTCTGCGGATATGATGGGGAATATGCCCTCGTTGAAATGCGCGGCAGATTCCGCGCGGGCGAAGTGCTGGAGGTGCTTTCGCCTTCAGAAAATTTCGGCAAAAGCTTTTCGGTGGGCGAGGTGTTCGCTCCCGACGGCTCTTTGGTTACCGATTGCAAGCTTGTGCAGGCAATTTACCGCGTAAAGTGCCCCTATAAGCTTTCCGCGGGCGATATTTTAAGGCGCAGAAAATGACGCATTCAATGAAACTGTCGCAGAGCGCCTATTTTGCATTCAAAAACGGCGGAAAGCGCGTTGAAATGCGCCTCTGGGACGAAAAAAGGCGCGCGATAACCCCGGGCGACGAAATTATTTTCGAGTGCCCGACCTGCGGCAGAATAAAGGTTACGGTGAAAAACGTAAAAGTTTTTGAAAATTTTTCTGCGCTGTACGCTTATTATCCCGCCGAACAACTCGGTTACGCAAAGGGTGAATGTCCCTGTCCCGAGGATATGAACGCGTACTATACTGTATCTCAGCAGCAAAAATACGGCGTGGTCGCCATAGAAACGAGCGCGCCGCAGGAGGTCTGATTTATGGACTACTCAGTACCCTGCATTTACGGCAGAATAAAAAATAAAAAAGCCGTCGTAAAAGTGCCCGGTTCCAAGAGCATAACGGCGCGCGCGCTTCTTGCGGCTGCGCTTGCGGCGGGCACTTCGGTACTGTACGGCGCGGGGCTTTCCGACGATTGCAGAACGTTTATCGGCTGCATTGAAAGCCTCGGAATTAAAACCGAAGTGTCTGGCGATACTGTAACGGTGCACGGTTGCGGCGGAAAGCTGCCCGTAAGCCGCGGCGAAGTATATGTAGGCAGTGCGGGCACAGCCGCGCGCTTTATAACCGCCTTGCTTGCGTTCTGCGAAGGCGAATTTGTTGTGCGCTCTTCCGAACAGATGAAGGTGCGCCCCGTCGCGCCGCTTATCTCCGCGCTTGAAGGTGCGGGCGCAAGCTTTGAATTTATTGAAAAACCTTACTGCTTTCCGTTTATAATACGCGGCACTTGCTCGCCCGCGAAAAGCATAACTGTGGATATAGATAAAAGCAGTCAGTTTTTGTCCGCCGCGATGATGGCGGCGGTATGCGCAAAGGACGGGCTTGAAATACGCGTGCAGGGCAGCCACGGAATGAAGTACGTCGATATGACGGCGGATATAATGTGGTCTTTCGGCGTTGAGGTCGGGCGCGACGGCGACAGGTATATCGTCCCCGCGGGAGCAAAATATGTTGCGCGCAGGTATGATACAGAGCCTGATATTTCCGCGGCGTGCTATTTTTACGCAATGAACAGAATTCTTGGCACGGATATTTCGGTAAAGGGCGTAATGCCGCACAGCATGCAGGGCGACGTGGAGTTCATAAAGCTTATGCGCGGCGGCTTTGACGGCGGCAGCGTGGATATGTCGGCATTTTCCGACCAGGCGCTTACAATGGCGGTCGCGCCCTATTTTTCGCGCCCGACAGAAATTCACGGAATTTCGCATATACGCGGGCAGGAATGCGACAGAATCAACGCCATAATGAGCGCAATGCAGGCGATGAATGTAAGGTGCGAACTTCTTTCCGACGGGGTAAAAATATATCCCTCTGTGCCCTGCGCGGCGCAGATAGAAACGTTCGGCGACCACCGCGTGGCAATGAGCTTTGCCGTAACTGGACTGCGCGCGGAAGGGGTTGTAATAAAAAATGCCGAAGTCTGCTCTAAAACGTTCGGCGACTATTTTTCCGTTTTGGACGTACTTATAAAAAATCTTACCCTTTAAACAAAAGGCGCACTTAAAGTGCGCCTTTTTCAGTAAATAAAACTGCGCGGAAGTTTGAGCTTATATTGTATGCCGCGGTTTATGCATCCGCATAAACCGCGGCATATGTGCGGGGCAATTGCTCCGCACGCTGTAAGCATTAGGGTAAAGCGTTAAGTAATGTGCATTTTTTTGCACAAATTAACCTTGCGTGCAGAGCTTTGCGGTGGTATAATTAATTAAAGGCTTTTTTGCGGCGTTTGTACGCAATTTTTCGGTGAAAAAATGACGATAGACTTTTCAGACCCCTTATATTACTTTTTTCCGCTTGCGGGCGGAGCGTTTTTTGTCGCACTATATTTTCTGCTCCGCCACAGAAGCGCGCGCACGCAGAATATTGTGCTGTTTGCCCTTCTTGCAATAAATTTTGCGCTGCACTTTTTAAAACTTTTATTTCCGCCGTATTCAACCCAGGACCCCGCTGCGGCTCTGCAGAAAATAACTCCGGAAAATATCTGCGCCATAAATACAATGCTTTTCCCCTTCTTTTTCCTCAAAAAGGGAGGAGTAGGCTGCGATTTTATGTTTTACGTCGGACTTATAAGCGGCATAGTCGCCTGCTGGATGCCCGATTCAATTGCCGACTGCACACCCTTCGACTTCGACTGCATCAGGTACTATTACTGCCACACCGTGCTTTGGGTAGTGCCTTTGCTTATGGTCATTTTCAGACTGCACGCGTTAAACTACCGCAGAGTAATTTTTGTTCCGCTCATATATATACTCGAACTGGTCGTAATAGTCGCTAACGAAGTCGCGCTTGTAGCGCTCGGGCTCGACCAGCTTAAATATCTTCTTTCAGTAGACCACGGCAACGGCGGGTTGGCGTTCGGACCTTATTCCGACCTTGAAGGCACAGCCGCAATAGAATTTCTGCTCGCCCTTGTGCCGCCGTTTTTCAAACCTTCGGCGGAAAACCCTTATTATACGCCTGCCGTGTGGCAGCTTTTCCCCGCAGTAATACTCGGCTGTCCTCTCGGCTTCCTTATGTGCCTGTATTGGGAATACAAGCATTTCAGTTCAGATGTAAAGCGGCTTTTCGCGTTTATTTGCGGCAAGTTAAACAAATACCGTTTCGGACGTTCAAAAATAAAGTTCGGCGGCGCGGAAAATGGTGCGGCGCGCGTACACAGAATAAAAACAAAACGCGCTTATTAAATCTGCCGCAGCGCGTAATTTGTAAAAATATGTTATTTTGCAAGTTGCAGAGTTATATAGCATAAAATGCTTTATTAAGTAAGGCTGCACATTTCATTGTTAAACCTGCTTTTTTAATTGACCGCATAATATGCGGCAATTAATGCATGGGTTAAAAAATCAATTGTCAATTGCCCGTCATATATGTATTAACAAGCGCTTTGCGTGCCGAGTGGAGGTAACTTGAATTTCTTGCCATATATATTAATGAGAATAACGGCTTCGGAGTGCCGAGAGAGGGGATAACTTTAATTGCCCGCCATATATATGCAGATTAAAGCAAAAAGTAAATGCTTATGGAAAGAATTGTGATACATTCCGATCTGAATAACTTTTACGCCTCGGTAGAGCGCAGACTGCGACCCGAACTGTGCGGCGTTCCTCTTGCCGTAGGCGGCAACAAGGAGGAGCGCAAGGGCATAGTGCTTGCAAAAAGCGAAGAAGCCAAGCGAATGGGCGTAAAGACGGGTGAGGCGTTGTGGCAGGCTAAGCGAAAATGCCCCGACCTTGTGGTTGTGCCGCCGAACTTCCCAGAATATATGAAGTTTTCGCGCCTGGCTCGCGCAATATATGCGGAATATACCGACCTCATAGAGCCTTACGGCATAGACGAATGCTGGCTCGACGTAACCCACAGCACCAAAATTTTTCGCCCGTTCGGCGGCGATATGTACGTCGGCGATGGCGAAAACAGGCACTTCAACCCCGAATATCTTAAATTTATCGGCGACGAGCTGCGCGGCAGAATAAAGTCTGAACTGGGGCTTACCGTGTCGGTGGGGGTATCTTTCAACAAAGTCTTTGCAAAATTAGGTTCGGACATAAAAAAGCCGGACGGTACTACGGTGATATCGTTCACCGATTATAAGCGCCGCATTTATCCTCTGCCCGTAGAAGATTTGCTGTATGTGGGCAAATCGACGGCGGATAAGCTTAAAAAGCGCGGAATATCCACCATAGGCGCGCTTGCCGCCGCGCCCGACGAGCTGGTGCGCGGTCTGCTTGGCAAAGCGGGCGAAACACTGGTAAAGTATGCGCGCGGACTTGACGAAGACGAGGTGCGTTCCATGAACGAGAGCGGCGAACTTAAGTCGATAGGCAATTCGCTGACTTACCCGCACGACCTCAAAACTTACGACGAGGTGAAAAAGCACATTTACGTGCTCGCCGAAAGCGTTGCGGCAAGGCTTAGGGAGGCGGACGCGGGCAGGGCGGACACTGTTCATATTTTTGTCCGCGGCAGCGACCTTAAAAGCTTCACCGCGCAAAAAAAGGTTCGTCCTACCGTGCTGTGCGGCGAGATTGCCGTGCACGCCTTTGAACTTTTCAAAGAAAAGGTAAAATTCCCCTTTGCCGTGCGCGCACTTGGCGTTACGGTGTCGGGGTTTGATAAAAATCTGTCGCAGATGACGTTCGACGAGGTCGGCGGCGACTACAAAAAGCGCGAGCGCGCAGAGCGCGCCGTAGATAAAATACGCAAAAAGTACGGCTATTCGCTTGTACAGCGCGGAATTATGGCGGACGACGCCGAGGCGGCGCACAACGACATTAAAGGCACTCACCTTATAAAGCCCGCCCGCTTCGACGACGCGGAAGGCGGCGGAGACGGTCTGGACGGCGACGATTTCAATTAAAAAAAACGGGGTTGTTTAAGCTTATTATCAATTGTCGCGCGTGTACAAACCTTGCATTAAAATTCCATAAGCTTTGCTTATATCTTGCATAAATACTTGCGAAAAACAACCCTGGCGATATCGTTTGACAGTAAAAATTATTTATTCTATAATTTCAGTATAAATTTTCAAGGCAGGGCGCAAGCCCCCGCCGCATAAGGGGAGAATGTGAGAGAGCCCCGAAAAAGTTACCAAAATAAAAAATAAATTTTAAAGGAGATAAAGATTATGAATCTTCCCGAAAAGTTCGGCGAAAACGTGTTTAACGACGCCGTGCAGAAGGAGAGGCTCCCCAAGGAAGTATACAAGTCGCTTCGCGCAACGATAGAGGCGGGCACTCAGCTCGATGTTTCCATAGCGGGCGCGGTTGCCGCGGCTATGAAGGACTGGGCGGTTTCTAAGGGTGCTACGCATTATACGCACTGGTTCCAGCCGCTTACAGGTCTTAGCGCAGAAAAGCACGACAGCTTTATCGAACCCGAGGGCGACAAAGTTATAATGCGCCTTACGGGCAAAAGCCTTATTGTAGGCGAACCCGACGCTTCCAGCTTCCCTTCGGGCGGTTCAAGGGCTACGTATATGGCGCGCGGCTATACGGCGTGGGACCCCACTTCGCCCGCGTTCGTAAAAGGCACAACCCTTTACATACCTTCAATCTTTGTTTCCTATACGGGCGAAACGCTCGATAAAAAGTCGCCCATTTTAAAGTCTATGAAGGCTCTCGACATGCAGGCCAAAAGAATTTTGAGACTGTTCGGCATAGAATGCAAAAAGGTTACCACGACGGTAGGTCCCGAGCAGGAGTATTTCCTCATTTCCGAGGAGGAGTACTTCAAGCGCATAGACTTAAGAATGACCGGCAGAACGCTTTACGGCGCGCCCGTCCTTCGCGGTCAGGAACTTGAAGACCATTACTTCGGCACAATAAAGCCTGCTATCGCCGAATTCATGGCAGACCTCGACGAAACGCTCTGGTCGTTCGGCATTCCTTCAAAGACGAGGCATAACGAGGTTGCCCCCGCCCAGCACGAGATGGCGCCCGTATTTTCCACCACGAACGTAGCCATAGACGCAAATATGCTCACGATGGAGCTTATGAAAAAGGTTGCCCAGAAGCACGGCCTTGTATGCCTTCTGCACGAAAAGCCTTTCAGCGGCATAAACGGTTCGGGCAAGCACAATAACTGGTCTATGTGCACCGATACGGGGCTTAACCTTTTAGAGCCCGGTTCCAACCCCGAAAAGAACACGCTGTTCATGCTCATTCTCGCCGCGGTAATCAAGGCGGTTGACGATTATCAGGGCATTTTAAGGGGCGCGGTTGCATCTGCGGGCAACGACCACAGGCTTGGCGCAAACGAAGCGCCTCCCGCAATCATTTCCATATATCTCGGCGACCAGCTCGGCGACCTTGTGGACAGCATTGCAAACGGCAAGGACTACGTTCCTTTCAGGGCTCAGGAAGGCTCTATCGGCGTTCCCGAATCGCCCATATTCCCCAAAGACGCGTCGGACAGAAACAGAACTTCGCCCTTCGCGTTCACGGGCAACAAGTTTGAATTCAGAATGCTCGGTTCTCAGGCAAACGTAGCCGACGCAAATATCGTTCTGAATACAATAATTTCCGAAGTATTCTCTGAATTTGCCGACAAGCTCGAAGGCTGCAAGGATATCGAAAAATCTGCGCGCGAGCTTATTACAAAGACTATAAAAGACCACAAGAGAATAATATTCAACCTCGACGGTTACGGCCCCGCGTGGGAGCCCGAAGCTGAGCGCAGGGGACTTCTCAACAACAAAAACACCGCCGATGCAACTGAAGTGTTCTTTGAAAAGAAGAACATCGACGTGTTCGTAAATCAGGGCGTTTATACCGAGCAGGAGGCCGTAGCCCGCGCTATGGTAAGGCTGGAAAACTACGTCAAGATCATAAATATCGAGGCGCTGACCATGCTCAAGATGGCTAAGCAGGATATAATTCCCGCCGTGTCTGACTACATTGCAGAGCTTTGCTCCAACGTAGCGGCAAAGAAGGCTATATCCGACAACATTCCCTGCGAATCGGAAAAGGGTCTTATTACCAGACTTTCCGCGCTCAACGACGATTTCTCCGTTCAGGTTGCAAAGCTTGAAAACCTGCTTGCAGGCATAGACAAGGAGGACGTTCGCCCCGCATCCAAGGCGATGGCGCACGAAGTTATCCCTCAGATGCAGGCAATGAGAAAGATAGCCGACGAAATGGAAACGCTCACCGCGGAAGATTACTGGCCTTATCCTTCTTATACCGACATCCTTTACAGCGTAAAGTAATTTAAAACTTAATATATCAGAATAAGACGGCCGCC
>CAJLLH010000009.1 GCA_905207385.1 uncultured Eubacteriales bacterium | reverse complement strand
CCACGGTCCAGGACGATTTGGCCGGACTGCGTATTCTGGTGGACTGCGCCAACGGCGCAGCCTCCGCTACCGCTCCGGCGCTGTTTGACCGCTTTGATAAATTGCAGACTGACTGCATCAATGCAGACCCGGATGGCGTCAACATCAATGCGGGTTGTGGTTCCACCCACATGGAGAGCCTGCAGGCCATGGTCAAGGCCGGAAACTATGATCTGGGCATAGCCTTTGACGGCGATGCTGACCGTTGTTTGCTCTCGGATGAAAACGGCGTACAGATCGACGGCGATCAGGTTCTTGCGGTCTGCGGCCGTGCGCTTCGCAAGGAAGGAAAGCTGCCCGGTGATACCGTTGTGGCAACGGTCATGTCCAACATCGGTCTGCACGCCTTTGCGCAGGCGGAACACTACTTTTGTGCGGGCGGAGAAAAGAGCGCCGCCGTGCTTAAGGCGCTGGGCGACCTTATAATAAGCTATATCGTAGCCCAGACAGAGCGACCCGCCTATTCGCCCGTGGTGGAAACGCTGCGCGCGGACATCGAGGCAAACCTGAGCAACACCGCGTACGCACTTGATACGTTTATGCGCACGCTGCCGCTGAATTACGACTATGTGCGCAAGCTTTTTAAAAGCGAAACGGGCGTAACCCCGCACGACTACCTTATAAGCGCGCGCATGGAGCTTGCGGGCAGACTTATTATAAGCGGAATGAGCAACCAGTACAGCCGCTACAGCGTTTCGCAGATAGCCGAGATGTGCGGATTTTCTGAACCGCTGTATTTTTCGCGAGTGTTCAGAAAATATTTCGGCACGCCGCCTTCGGAATACGGAAAACAGTAACAAAAAAAGCAGACTTGCATTTTTTATGCTTAAGGGTGCAAAGAAGCATTAATTTTGCTTCTTTGCACCCTTAAATTTTACCGACAGTAATGTTGCATAGTTTTATATGCTTAATTTATACTAAATGCAAATATATATTGTTAAAATATTATGCTTTTGCCTATTTTTATTGTTATTTGAACACTTACATAAATCAAGAAACATAAAATCCCCCGCGCAGAATGCGCGGGGGATTGCGTTTTATGCCTGTTTTTTAAGCCTTTTTAAGTTGCAGAAGTTCGGTGTAAGCCATAACGAAAGGCCCTGTACCTTTTGCATCGTTTTCTACGACAGGTTCGGAAATATAATACTCGAAAGAGCCGTCGCGGCGGCGGTTGCTTTCGGGGCCGAGCCCCGCCATAAGGCAAATTCCGCCGAGATTTAATTTACCGTCCGTTTCGGTAAGGTATTCGCGGCATATTCCGTTGAACACCTCTTCGCCCACTTTTGCAAAGCGCTTATCGATTATGCCGAGCCGCGCGCCCTTCATCATTGCGTAGGCTATCATGGCGCTGCCCGAAGTTTCAAGGTAGTTGCCAGACCTTGAGCCCTGGTCAACAACCTGCCAGAACATATGCTTATCTTTATCTATATACTGCTCCAGCCCCTCAATGGTATTTCTGAATATTTCCACGAGTACGGACCTGAGCTGTTCGTGCCCTTCAAAGTACCCGATGACATCGGCAAGCCCTACGGTGTACCAACCTACCGAGCGAAGCCAGAAACTTTTTGAAAGACCCGTAGCCTTATCTGCCCAGAATGCCTTTTTTGACCAGTCCCAGCCGTGGTAGTAAAGCTTTTTTGCCTTATCGTACATATTTTCATATACACTGCGGAACTGACCGACTATATCGGAATAATTTTTGCAGCCGTTGAACTCCGTTTCGTACCTGGTGTAGAACACCTGAGCCATATAAAGCCCGTCCAGCCAGACCTGATTGGGATAAATGAGTTTGTGCCAGAAATTGCCCGTGCCTGTGCGCGGCTGATTGCAAATCTGTTTATACAGAAGGTCCGCAGCCTTTCTGTACTTTTCCTTGCCTGTTTCGCGGTATAAATCGAACAGAATCCGACCTTCGTTTATGTTGTCAAGGTTATAAGTTTCCAAATCGTACCCGCGTATCGAACCGTCTGCGAACACGTAATAGTCCACAAAACCATCAATAAAGTCAAGGTACTTTTTATTGCCCGTAAGTTTATAAATGGAATAAAGCGACGTCATCATGCAGCCGTCGATATAGTTCCACGCGGGCGGCTTGCCGTGCTTTATGTTTTCTATATTCCACACGGGCGCGTCGGGCGTGGTGTCGGCTATAAGCCTGTCTATATACCTGTCAATAACAGAATAATCCATAGCTCCCTCCGTTTACTCTATTACAAGCTCGCCGCAGTTCTTTTCTATGATATGGTCGCCCTCAACGCCGGCAAAAGTTACGTTTTTAAGCACCACTTTGTTTACGTTATCTATATAAATTCCCTCTTTGCAGTAATCGCGCACAAACTCAAGCATGGCGGGCTTGAAGGGCTTGGCGTCCTTCTTGAAGCCGAAATGCACGTTTTCAATGGTGATTTCTTCAATAGGCTGTTCAACAAGCCCGTCGAAGTATGCGCACATGCATTCGCAGTCCTCGCAATCGATGTCCTTGAAATGGAATTTGCCCATATAAGGCGTGCCGTCGTCCACGGGACGGGGCTTTCGCGACCATACAAATTCGGTATGACCGTCGGGGTCGCAGAAGTAATACATATTTATAACCAACGGCGTTATTACGTTTTCCATTTTAATGTTTTCAAAAACTACGCCGTCGATAATAGCGTCCTTGCCTCTGCCGCGGCGCGTTTTTATGCGCAGACCCCTGTCCGTATGCCTGAAAAGACACTGACTTACGGTAAGGTTGGTTATTCCGCCGGACATTTCGCTGCCTAAAACTATAGCTCCGTGTCCGTCCTGGAAAAGGTTATTGCGCAGAGTGTGGCGGTTTGCGGGCGTTTTGTACGTCTTGCCCATATACACCTTGCCAGACTTTATGGCGACGCAGTCGTCGCCTACGGAGAACGTACAGCCGATTATGTCAACCTTGTCGCAACTTTCGGGGTCGAGACCGTCGGTATTGGGACCAGTGTAAGGGTTCTGCACTTTTATATCGTAAAAACGCAGGTTTTTGGAAAAGAACGGGTGCAAATTCCACGCGGCGGAATTTTTGCAGGTCACGCCGTGTAACACAACGTTTTCGCACTTATTGAGAAATACAAGGCGGGGGCGCGCAACCTTTCTGCCCTTGGGCGTAGCCCACCACGTGGACTTATCCGCATTGCCGTTTATTGTGCCTTCGCCTATGATTTTAATATTCTTCTGTCTGTACGCCGATATGAAAGACTGGTGGCAGTCGAAGGGGTCGCCCTCCCAGCTTGCAAGCACCTCTTCCGAGCCGTCGGCGTTGTACCTGCGCGCAGGAATATAGGGATAGTCTTCCTCCACAGTGCTGCCGAGGAGCGTTGCTCCCTTTTCCAGTTCAAGCGTTATATCGCTTTTAAGAACAATGGGGCGGACATAGTACGTGCCTGCGGGAACGAGCACTCTGCCGCCCGCGGGACAGCTGTCTACAGCCATCTGGACATAATAGGTATCGTCCGACTTACCGTCGCCCTTCGCGCCGAGTTCGCGCACGTTTATGAGCGCGGTCTGACCTTCCGTTTTGAAACGGACAGAGCACTCGTCGCAGGATACCGTTACGGAATAATCGGCAGAAGGCTGAAGTCCGTAAACGGAAAACACGTTGGTATCCCCTTCGCCGACCTTCACCCCGTTAAGAAATATCGTGTACTTACCTGCGGGGTAGCGGTACGGCGTGTCGTTTTCAAACTCGAAACATGCGCTCGTACAGGACGCAAACAATTTTTTAAACATATTCCTCCTCGATTGCGGTCGGACTTTTCGACCGCGCGCCCGTAAAAATATCGCCGCGCCGCCGACGGGCGGCCGCGGCGCTTTACAACCGTATTGTATTTACTGAAATTACTTTAATTGCAGCATATTGCCGCGCCAATTATTATTCCGGCATCAGCCGGTATAAACATAAGCCATACCATAAAAACGCTGCATTATCGGGCAAAAAACTGCGTTAGTTGCGGCATATTGCCGCACCAATTTTAATTCAGACATCAGATGGTATAAACATAAGCTATACCAGAAAAAAAACACTGAATTATCGGGCAAAATTTGCGTTAATTGCGGCATATTGCCGCACCGATTCACATATGCGCCTTTACGGCTGCACGTCTGCCGACTTCCTTTCGCGCGATTTTTTAATGGCGCGCTTAATGAGAAAGACGATAACGTCTTTGATGCCGATGAAAAACATATCCACGATAAGACAGAACACGCCGAAAAGCAAAGGCTCTACGCCGATAAATTCTGCAATGTACTTATCTATGAACATATAAATATAGCTTACGCCGAGCACTACTATGCAGTAATAAATTATGTTGGTCAAAAACGTCCATATCTGCTTGAATGGAAAAGGAAACATCATAAATTTGTTGAATTCCTTTTTGTCCGACTCCATCATGCGGAATATGGGGTTTACGAGGCAGTCCACCATTACGCCCATGATTACGCCGCAAACGACGTACAAATCGAGCGAGTCGGTGATGTATACGCCCAGACCCATAAGGACGAAATAACATACCAGTCCGAAAAACCAGAACTTTATGAAAAGGGCGCGTATCCAGTACGGTATGCCCGAAAGCTTGTCGCGCTTGTAGGGGTCGAACTCGCGAGTGCCTTTTTTATCGCCTTCGTCCTTTTCGCCCGTTACTTCGGCTATATTCATGGACGGAACAGGAGCGTCTTCCGCCGTTTCGCCCTTGAGCGCCGCAACAAGCTCGTCCATTTCTTTGGTTTTAAGGTCGTAGAAATTTTCTATGCCGGTCTCTTTTTCCTGATAGTTTTTCTTGTTTTTTTTAGACATCTGCTGACTTTTACAAGCGATAAGTTTATCCACGCTCCGCCCGCAAAATAGCGCGGACAAATCGCGTTAATTAAGGCATATGCGCCACTCTTTTGCTTTACGCGCACCCTTAAAGCAATGCACAGCTAAGGCTTTGAATGCCGCTACAACACCCTTGCAAGCGGTATGATAAACTTTTACGCAACCCCCATATTTTCTTCGCACGGCGCCGTACGCTTAAATTTTGTTTATTTGCGCGGGACAGCCCGACAGCTATATCAAGGCTTTTGCGAACTTTATTTTAACAGAAACTCAGTTAAAGCGCAAACAGCCTTTTGCTAAAATAACCGACAAATAAATTTGCCGGTTATTCCTGATATTAGCAAAATTTGAATTAATCCATATCCGTGGTATCTATGACTTCCTTCATCTGGGTGGTCTCTACCTCTTTCCTCGTGTTTATTCTGAGGATAAGCTTTTTGTAGAGGGGCATTGTTGCCATGACTACGGCGGTAATGCCGATAAAAATCATATGCACGATGAGCGTCGTGGTCGTGGTGTAATAATAATCTTCAACCGACGCCTGGTTGCCCATATACTCGCTTACTTCGATATAGAACATAAGGTCGAAGAACAGCATGAGCGCAAGGAACACGCCTACGAGCACTATCATCAGCACGTTGGGCTTTTTGCGCTTGGGGAAGGAGTTCATGTACGCAACGAAAATGAGGATGGAGAACAGCGTAGAACCGAAGCAGCATATGCCGGGCCAGTCGGTTACGAGCATACAACCCATAATAGCCTGCGAGAACGACGCCAACGACAGTATGTAGATGAGCGACGTTACTATTACGAAAACAAACGCTATTCTGCTGGGACGCCTTTTAAGAGATACTATCTGCTTGCGCCACCACTCTTTTAAATTGGCTTTGAATTTTGCGCCGTTGAATTTTTTCTTGCCGTCTTCGGGCGGGGTGGTCTGGTTTACGACCATATTTTCATTTTCCGTCATATCATTCACCTCACCTTATTGCCTTTGTGGTTTCGACGTCGAAGAAATGCATTCTGTCGGGCTCGAAGCCTATGGAAATGGTATCGCCGTATTTGTAGTTGCACCATTCCGCGAACTTGCAGACGACTATCTTTTTGCCGCCAACCTTGCCGTGAACGAGCGTGTTCATACCCAGATTTTCGTTATTTTCCACAAAGAAGCTTATAGGACCGCTTCTGGTTACGTTTTCGGGACGAACGCCGAGAATTATGTCCTTGCCCTCGTACGAAGAAAGGCGCTGTTTCTGTTCGGAATCGAGCGGGTATTCAAAAAATTCGCTCACGAACCTGCCGTTTTCTATTTTTCCGTTGAACATGTTCATGGGCGGAAGACCTATGAACGTTGCAACGAAGGTATTTGCGGGGTATTCGTACAGGTCGATGGGTCTGCCTATCTGCTGAACGTGCCCCATTGACATGCAGACTATTCTGTCCGCAAGCGTCAGAGCTTCGGTCTGGTCGTGCGTTACGTAAATTATTGTAGCGTTGAGCTTTTTGTGCAGAAGCATAAGCTCCCTGCGCATAGAGCCGCGCAGCTGCGCGTCGAGGTTGGACAAAGGCTCGTCGAAAAGGAATACCTTGGGGTTGCGCACTATCGCTCTGCCCATAGCAACGCGCTGGCGCTGACCGCCCGAAAGCTGCCTGGGCTTTTTGTTGAGCTGCGATTTAAGGTCGAGTATTTCCGCCGCAGCCATAACCTTGCGGTGGATTATCTCCTTTTTCTCCTTGCGGAGGGTGAGCGAAAACGCCATGTTTTCGTAAATTGTCATATGTCCGTACAACGCGTAGTTCTGGAAAACCATTGCTATATCCCTGTCTTTAGGGGGAACGCGCGTACAGTCTTTGCCGTCAATTACAAGCTGACCTTTTGTTATGTCCTCAAGGCCCGCAACCATGCGCAAAGTCGTCGATTTGCCGCAGCCGGAAGGACCTACCAGTACGATGAATTCGCCGTCGTGTATGTCCATATCGAAGTCATACACCGCCTGAACTCCGCCGTCGTAAATTTTATCAATGTGTCTGAGATTAACTTCAGGCATTGTTTACCTCCTCGCCGGCGGCGTCGGAGCCGGAGCTTTCTTCTTTTTGTTTCAAATCTTCAAGAGCCGCTTCCACGGTGAAGTCGCCCTTTTCAAGGCTGGCGTTGAAAATTTCGAGCTGCCTTGCGCGGATATAACCGAACACTGCCGCCGCGAACATGCAAGCCGCGGAAAGAACGAGGTAAACTATAAGTATAGTGCTTGTTACGCCTGCGGAAAGCTCGTTGCCGAAATACCAAGCCGTTACGGTGTTGGCGCTTTCGTAAAGGTAATTGCCGCCGAGAGCGAGGTCGAGCGGATAGATGAATATGCGCGCTATCTGAACGACGCCCACGACTATAAGGGGTATACAGTACTTTTTATTGTATACCTTTACGCCCTCGGAAGAAAGGAAGGTTACAAGCAGCACCGCAAGATTTACAAGCACGCTGAAACCTATGAGGAAGGTATAATAAGGCCCGCTTACGCCGAACAGCAGGCTATAAAAAAGCATGAAGTAAAGGCATTCGAAAACAAGACCCAAAAGAGCCAGGCCCGAAGCAAGCTTATTGCGCTTATAGCGGCATATATCCGTCTGAACAATAGATTGGCTTGTCATGTCGCGCTTTATGCCGAGCATTTTACCGATATCTATCATATTAAGCCACCTCCTTTTCGGGTTTGGCGGCGAGCAACTTCTTTTCGCCTTTCATCAGCTTGATTTTCCAGATTAAATTATAGATAAGCGCGGCCGCGTTAACCAGAACTATTGCAAAAAGGACGTAGCCTATGCCGAACATAACGTTGCTGTCTGAATAGTTTTTGATGTTGTTGGTATCGCAGTAATTTTTATAGGCGTCCCATAATTCGGAAGGTATATCCGAAATCATTGTGCCGAGAACCATGCTTATCGCAATTATTCCGATTATGGCAAACACCGCCGCAAATGCCGCTGTTGCGATGATTGCAATATAGTTGGTGACGTAATAATTGCGCCTTTTGTTGCTTGCCGTTATGTATATGAACGCAACGAGAAGCAGAAATACTATTGAAAGCGCAAACAGAAGGTCGTTTACGTCGAGCGCAATATAATAAGTATTAGTTGCAGCTTCCCTGAGCTGGGAGGCGCTTACGCCGCTGCCCGAAGGCATTGTTCCCCTGAAAGCGGCCATGTAAGACACGCAGGAAAGACTGCCGGTAAAGAAACCCCATGCATACACTATCGTAACAGCGCTGATTATAAGCGTTACAAGCATAAGGATCTTTTGAAACCGCATCTGAGTTTTCATATTTTTTCCCCGAATTTAAGGTTTCCGCGCGCCCGCCCGAAGGCGGGCGCGCTTTGTTTACCTGTTGTTTTTTATAAGAACCTGCGTTCTTTAAATTACTTTATGAAGTCTTTGTAGAATTCAAGTATTGCCGACCAAGCAGTCTGCATATATCCTTCGTAACGGTCCATTGTGCCGTACTTGGTGTTGATGAGCGTTACCATTGCCTCTGCAGATGCGGGAAGCTTTTCGCCCGTCATGGTGTAGCCAGTGCAGGAACCAGTGCCGTCAAGACCGAACCTTATTACGTCGATGAGGATGTTATCTGCCGCAGAGCTGTTTGCAAACAGGTTGCTGTCTGCAGTAGCGAAGTCAGCGGATATCTGCTGGGATACGTCGGTGGTATAAGGAAGCGTTGTGGGAACTATGGTGTACCAGTAGCTGCCCTTAGGGTTATCGGGGCTGAGGTAAACGTGGCTTATGGTGCCATTTACAAGGTTAGCGGAAACCTTATCCGCGCCTATCATACCCATCGTAGCCGTGCCCTGATATTCGAAGGACTGGAGCTTGTTGCCTATAGGAAGTGCCGAACCGATGATTCCGCGCGCATAGTTGGTATACGAGCATACATAGTTAGCGCCCTGTACCGTGCCCGCGCCATCGCTGGAGTTTGCAAGAACTACGCTGTTAACCGTTCTGCCGTAGTAGAGCTGAAGGTTTGCGTCCGTCATGGTAGGGCACTGTTCGCCCTTGTAGTACGTGCCGGTGTAAACTTCGTTCTTGTAGATGAAGTACTTGCCTTCGTTTTCTGCGTTTACGGTGTACTGGTCGGAACCTTCGGGCTTGTAAGCGACGTCGGCTACGTTTACGTTCGTAACCTTATTGCCGTACCAGAAGCCGTTTGCTTCGGAAGTGAATGTGGGTGCCGTGCCCTTGAGGTCGTTGTTATCAGACTGAGGGCCGTAAGTCATGAGTATCTGACCGTCGTTGGAGAACAGATAGTCTATGAACTTGAGAGCCGCTGCAAGCTTTTCGGGTTTGCCTTCATAGTTTGCGCGGGGCAGGCAGAAGCCGGTATTCTTAACAGAACGCCAGGATTCGGTGAAACGCATTACCTTTTCGCCGTTGACATAGCAGTAACCGGAATCGTTGGTAGAACCGTCGTCCCACTTGGAAACGGGAGTGTTGATTGCCGTGAAGTTATAGTCTTCGGGAAGACCGTACTTATCGGTGCCGAGTTCGAGTTCGAAACCGCCGTTAGCAGTCTGAGTCTGAACGTAGTCGTAAATCATGAACGATTCGGGTGAATCTGCCTTGTAGTAGCTGGATGCGCCCGCCGCGTGCTTGATGCCCGTGTAAATGAGGCCTTCTTCAACCATTTCGTTGAGTCTGTCGAGAGCGTCCCACATATCGACGTCGTTGCGCGAGTCGTCAATCTTGCCTTCGCTGTCTATGAACGTCCACTGGTAACGGGGAGTGAGACCTCTTACGCCGTAAAGTTCGCCCGCAAGGGAAACCATATCGTTCTGGCGCTGGGTCTTGTTCTCTCTGCCCATTATAGCGTAGATGTTTTCAGCAGCTGTCTGAGTGCCGAGGAGGCTTGTGTTGGTAACTATGCAGCGGGAAAGAGCTACGAGGAGGTCAACATCCCATGCCGCATTGTAGCCGTTGAATACGTCCGAACGGGTTGCATAGAACTTGGAGCCGTCTTCCTTCTGATATGCCACGTCGATGTACGCGCGGAGCATTTCGAGGAGCTGAGCGCCCGTAACCGCGCCCTGAGTATCGTTTATGGCCTGGGTCTGAAGGTCTACGATGTTGCCGCTTGTAAGCGCACTTGCGTTTTTAACGCCTGCAGCCGCAACAGCCTTGCCGAGCGCCGTGGAGCTGTCCTTTGCTGCAGCGAGAGCGTCGTCGTAGCTTATTACAACCTTTACGGTTTTGGAAGTATTTGCATTTTCGCCGAGCGTGCCGTCAGCATTGAGTTTGCTTGCGTCAACGTCGGTGGTATTTACCCACCACTCGCCCGTGGTGCCCATGAACGACTTGACGGATGCCGTCTTGCCGTCGCCGACTTCGCCGCGGATGGAGTCGCCGGTGATGCCGGGCTGCTTCTTTGCGGTTACAGATGCGGTGAACGTGGTGCTTTCGCCCGCGGTAGTCGTGTCGAGAAGGCGTTCTACCCACTGAAGCTGGGCAAGTTCATACTTTTCGATATCGTCGTTACCGTCGAAGTAAGGTGCGTAGTACATCGCGCCCGTTTCAACGTCGGAAACTATGGACATCTGAACTATGGGGTTCTCTTCGAGGAATGCCTTATAGTTGGGCATGTAATCCATGTAGAGCGAAAGGTCGAGATACTGTTCGGGATTTGACGTAGCTTTCTGAACTATGGTATCGGCCTGACCGGTAATCATATCATAGTTGGCATAGTTGGTAGTATCTTCGATCTGAGCGGTTGCTTCAAGCTGCTTATACACATCGTTGAAGCCGATTTTAAGAGTATCGGAAAGCTCCTGCCATGCGGGTTTGAGTTTGCCGCGGTTGTAAGTTTCGCCGAAGAGGGTGAAACTTTCGCTTACCTGCGCTTCCTGGAAGGTGATGTAGCCGTAAGTTGCCTTGTAGCCTACGTTCATGTTGAGCGTGGTGTTATCAGCATACGAAAGGTTTCCGTCTGCGTCTGTGCTGACATCAAGAACTTCCTGACTGAGGTCCAGAGAGGGCTTCTTGTCAGGGTTGCACGCTGCAAGCGACACTACCATAGTGCTCGCAAGAACGAGACTTACGACTGCCGCTGCAATTTTTTTGGTTTTACTCATACTTTTCTCCTTTTAATTTATATATATAAACCCTTGATATGTATCAGGTTTATACGCTTTGAGTTGCGCCCTCGGCATTGCCTCGGGCAAAAAATACTTTTAGAGTTATTCTTTTACGCCGCCCATGTTTACGCCCTTTGCGAAATACTTCTGTATGAAGGGGTAAACGATGAGGATGGGTATTACCGAACAGATAACCATGGAATAAACTACGCCGTTACGCGAAGTTTCTTCGCCGTACTCCCACGCGAAGTCGCCCTGAGGGTCGTACGTGGTTATGAAGTTGGTGTAATGGTTTATGAAGTCGCGGATGTAAACCTGTACGGGCCAGGAATACTTCTGCTGCTGGTCCATGACTTTCATCGCCCAGAAGTAGCCGTTCCAGCGGGAAATTCCGAAGAACAATGCAACCGTAGCTATTGTTGCCTTGCTCATTGGAATATAAACCTTGGTAAGAACCTGCATTTCCGTAGCGCCGTCTATTCTTGCCGCCTCCTCTATCTCCGCGGGCACGCCTTCGAAAGCGTTCCTCAAAAGAATGATGTTGGTGGCGTTCATGCCCATCGCGATAACTACGAGCCATTTAAGGTCGATATCGTACATGCTTGTGGAACCTGCGAAAATCATTGCGAAAACTTTACCCGTTGCCTGATAGTTGAGGTAAGTTGCAACGACGCCCGCCGTGAACCACATGGTGAACACGAGGAAGAAGTTCCAGCCGCGGCGACCCATTATGCGCTTTTTGGAAAGCGCGTACGCGCCGAGTATTGAATAGAACAAGCACCATATAGTGCCGAGGAAAGTTGTGAACAGAGTGTTTGCGTAGCTCGACCAGAAGTCGCCCTTGGTGAGTACCCAGAGGAAGGCTTTGCCGGTTGCTTCGACGGGCCAGAGAACTACTTTGCCCGCTTCGTTAGCCGCCTGGGAGCTGAACGCCGAGCCTATTGCGTAAAGGAAAGGATATACGCACATAAGCGCAAAGATTATAAGGAAGATATAGGCTACAACCTTGAATATCAGTTCCGATATTTCCATTCTGCGTTTCATAGCTTGCGTCCCCCCTTAATACAGCGATACGTTCGTAGCCTTGCGGCTTACTATGTTCGCGCCTATAACCAGAACCATGCCTATGAGGTTGTTGGTCATTTCGCCCGCCATCGCTATCGCCGTATTGCTCTGGCTGTTTGCCCATACGGATACAACGAGCGCCGATTCATAGTTAGGCTGGTATGCCGTGGAAGTGCCGCCCGAGTTGACGAAAAGGAATATCTTTTCGTACGAAACGTTGAGAAGCGAACCTATCTTCATTATAAGCATTATAACCACGGTGGAAAGAATGCTGGGAATGACTACGTAGCGCATCTGCGCCATCTTTCCCGCGCCGTCTATCTGCGCCGCCTCGTACGAGGTGGGCGACACCGCGATTATCGCCGCAAAGAATACAATGCTGTCGTAGCCCGCGTGCTCCCACAGGTCGGTCATTATATATATCGCCCTGAAGTAGCGCGTGCTGTAAACGAGACCGTTCTTTGCCGCCATCGCTATCGACGAATTTTCGCCGCAGATGTTGATTAACAGCTGCGAAAGAACGCCGTACTGCGTACTGCCGCCGAAAAGCGCTATTGCCAGCGTCGTAATTACGACTATGGACATGAATTTGGGCAGATATACGCATACCTGAACGACGCTGCGCACGATGTTGGAACGGATTTCGTTGAAGAACAGCGCAAGAATGATGGGGAACGGGAAACCGAACAACAGGCCGTAGAACGCCAGTATGAACGTATTCCTGAACGCCATCCAGAACTCGCTGGCGTAGGACCCGTACGTAAATACGTCTATAAAGTTTTTAAATCCTATCCAATAACCGTCTATGGGGCTGGCCGTGTTCGACGTATTGTAATCTTTGAATACGCCGACAAGCTCGTACATAGGGGCATATCTCCAAAGAAGATATACCACGAGCATGGGTACAAGCATCAGGTACAGTCTCCAGTCGGCAAGGATTTTAAAACCTATGTCCTTCCAACGCGTCTTTTCGACTTCGTCCCTTACCTGCTGGTCGGGCGACATTGAATATGTGCCCGTCTCCTCGTCGTAGGTGAGGAAGTCGTCGCATTTGAGTTTGAACATAAATTCCTCCATACCGCTTAAAAACAGACTTTTTAAGCTTTTTTATATCAGCAGTCCTTCCGCTCCGCTTCGTGTCAAGCGGTTTTAACGGTTGTCCCCCAATGCCCTCCGCACCAAGTTGCGGACAGGCGCTTTCGCCGGGATTTACTTCCGCCGCCGTCGTTTGCCCGTTCGGCGGCAGTCGCTTCGCCGGCTTCTACGCCACGGATGTAGAATGAGCTGCGATTGCCTTATTGAATTATTTTTCCGAGATATCGTTACAGGCGCACATTGCTTGTGCGCCTGCTTTTTTATCGGGTAAAAAAAGCGAAAACTTTTTATTGTTGCGGCATATCCGCCGCCTTATATATTAGCGCGCCGCGCATTACGCGCGGATACGCGTTACGTTACTTACTGAAAAGATCTTCGCCTTTTTTGTTTAAAGTTTTAAGCATCTCTTCGTCTATTTCTATCGGCTCTTCGCCGAAGTTGTCTGCAAGCATTTTTTCCCTGCGCTCTCTGTCAAGACGAATAAGATAGTCGCGCTGGTTTTCCATCATGCCGTCAAGCCTGCGCAAAACCAACAAAATAATTAAAGCCATGCCCAAAGAGAGCAATTCCGAACCGCCCAGACCCAAAAGACCGTTTACAAAACCGAGACCGAAGCACGTCCACACAAGCGTTCTGCCGAGCACCAGAAGAACCCAGCCGCACACCGCGTACAGCACCGTAAAGTACCACGCGCCGACTATTCTTTTGTACCCCATGAACTTTACCATAAGGTATGTAAGTCCGATAAACGCGCTGCCCGCGCCGTATATCAGGAAATAGCTGAGCTCAGAACCCGCAGCCATATTGCCCGTTGCCAGCATCAGAATGCAGTACAGAAGCCCGTCGCCCACGGCATAGAACATGCCGTACCAGTTCCACCTGACCATTATAAGCAGCGTTATTGGAACGGATATTGAAAATATGTATCGCGACGAGTCTGTTGCGAACCATTCGGTGAAAGCAAAGAAGCTTATTGCCCCGAAAGCCGCCAAAATAGCCGCAAATATCAGCAAATCAGTGGCCTTGTAACGACTGAACGATATAATTTTTGAACCGTTTTTTCGCATCTCTTAACGTATTTAACAAATAAATTATTGCATAAAACAAATAATTATTCGGAATGTGTTATGTTTTATCATTTAGCTTACTCATTATAACATAGCACTTTGTAAAAATCAATACCTTTTTCTATTGTTTCACAAAAAAAGTTGTGTTACAATATAACAAACGACCTAAGGAGGAAGCCATGAAAACCATAGAATTAACCCCTTCAGACGATATTCAGCGCATACTGGACGCTTTGGACGAACCGGCAGAAATACTGCTTCATAAAGGCATATACAGGCAGAAAATAAAAATTTCTCGCGGCAACATAACGATTAAAGGCGAAAGCCGCGACGAAACGATTATATCCTGGGACGATTATGCCCGCAAACGCCACGCCGACGGAATGGAATACAACACTTTCCGCACATATACCGTTTGCGTTACGGGCGAAAACGTGCGGCTTGAAAATTTCACCATAGAAAATTCCGTGCCCGACCCCAAAACGGCGGGGCAATGCGTTGCTCTTTCCGTAAACGCAAAAACCTTTTCGGCGGCGGATATGCGCCTTTTATCCACTCAGGATACGCTTTTTCTTGCCCCCTTCCCCGACGACCTTGTGGTGCGCTATGCGGGAATAACCGACGAAGGTTATTACGACGGTTTTATTCCGCGCGACGAACTTTTCATGGAAGGCAATTCGCTGCACTGCTTCAAAAACTGCGAAATTTGCGGCACGGTAGATTTCATTTTCGGCTGCGCGGAGGCGTATTTTGAAAATTGCCGCATAGTATCATTGAACGACGGCAGAGATATTACCTATATATCCGCGCCCGCGCACTCGCTGAAACAGGAACGCGGGTTCTGCTTTACGGGGTGCAGCCTTGAGGCGCGCGGAGCAGAAAAAAACAGCGTATACCTTGCAAGGCCGTGGCGCGACTTCGGCAAGAGCGTGTTCATAGACTGCAAAGCGGGCGAACACATAAACGCCGCGCTTTTTGACAGATGGAACGACACCTACCGCAACAAAACGGCGCGATTTGCCTTTTACAACCTTGATTGCGGCAAAAAAACCGAACCCGTGAGCTGGTGCAGACAGTTAAGCAGAGCCGAAGCCGCCGCATACAAAAAACTGTGTGCCGCAGCGATGAAAAAATCAGGGCTTTAAACAACATTTTAAGCATATGTGCCGCCGAAGAGCATAAGATATGCTGATGGGTGCAACCGCATTGCATTTTGCGGACGCCTTGCGACCGTTTATATGTTAAAGGCAAAAGCCGCGCAGTTTTGCGCGGCTTTTGCCTTTTTT